>CAZVFU010000015.1:0-37154 GCA_964626595.1 uncultured Saprospiraceae bacterium | reverse complement strand
GAGGACACTAGACCCATATTCAACCCCTTCAGGGTTGGATTTATTTTTACCTCAAAACCCCGAGCTTGCGCTCGGGGCTACTCATATTCAAGCCTTTCAGGCTTGCCTGGCTCGGTAGTTCTTTTGGGATAGAGAATCCAAGTAATGAATTATTTTCTGAAGCGAGGCGGAAAGGAGCACTTATAATATGGGCTTCCTTTCCAGTTTTTAAAGTTAAAGTGGATAAATCAGAGTTATCATTCAATCAGAAAAATCAGCGGTTCAGACATGTAGGAATTCAAAAACTCTCAACCATACTCATAAAAACACATTGCCATTCAATAATCCTACCCCTTCTTTAGAATTTAGGTCAGGTATAATTGTAGCTTTCTATTATAATGTTCACACTTCCCAATTCAGAATACTGGATTTTCACAAAATCTAAAAAATAATCAGGCTGGAGGGCAGGTCATCTTCGGATGAGCGCTGGGAGGCCCCCGGTGCGCTGGAACCGGGCATGGAACGTTTTATGGATTCACATACACTAATACATGTTGATGGGTAGCCAGCGTACCTGGGGCTTGGGCCCGGGAGAGCCTTCTCCCGGGGTCCCCGGCCCCGTTTTGGCTGGCGGCGGTGGCCGGGCCGCGGACCGATAGCCCCGGACATAGCGACCCGCCCGGCGGCAGGTGGCTTCAAGACTCGGCATAGGGACGGGCCTGTGTGTTGGGTTATGCCGCGCCTGACGACGGGCGGGACAGCCCCAAAAAAGAATGAGAAAAAATGAGGACGAACTGTCGTAGTGAACATATTTGAAATTCTGTATTTGATGGAGATTCCACTACCTTTGTGCGCAAATGAGAATGTGATATGCCTGATTTTTTAAAGGAACTGAATACCGTGCAGCATCAGGCTGTAACGACGATAGATGGTCCCGTGATGGTCATTGCCGGTCCGGGATCTGGAAAGACGCGGGTACTGACGTACCGGATTGCGTACCTGATTGAACAGGGTGTGCCTCCGCATCAAATATTATCCCTGACCTTTACCAATAAAGCCGCTCGCGAAATGAAAGCGCGGATCGAACAGGTGGTCGGGCCCAAAGCCCGGAAATTATGGGCGGGAACTTTTCACTCGATTTTTGCGCGGATCTTGCGCATCGAGGCGGATAAAATCGGGTATCCCCGGGCGTTTAGTATCTATGATACGGATGACTCAAAAAATGTCATTAAGGGCATTTTGAACGATATGTCGTTGGATCCCAAAACATACAAGCCGAATACGATCAAAAATAGGATTAGCTCGGCCAAGTCCAATCTCATTACGCCTAAACGCTATAAAAATAATGACGATCTGATGATGCAGGATCAGTCGAATCGCATGCCCTATTTGCATACGGTATATCAGAAATATACGGAGCGCTGTTTTAAGGCAGGGGCGATGGATTTTGATGATTTATTATTGCAAATGTACCGCTTGCTGTATCAGAATCCGGATGGGGCTCGGGATAAGTATCGCGAGCGTTTTGCGCATGTCATGGTGGATGAGTTTCAGGATACCAATTCTCTGCAGTACGGCATCTTGAAATTGCTGAAAAAGTATGAGGGGAGTAATGAAAACCTGGGTATTGTAGGAGATGATGCACAGAGTATTTATGCCTTTCGAGGAGCGACTATTCAAAATATACTGAATTTTGAGAAGGATTTCCCCACGGCTCAGGTTTTTAAGTTGGAGCAGAATTACCGTTCTACGGGGCCGATCGTTGAAGCCGCGAATCAGGTCATCGGCTTTAATAGCAAGCAGATTAAGAAGAAAATCTGGACAGAGAAAAAAGACGGCGAGAAGATTCGAGTGATTAAGGCGCTGAGCGATACGGAAGAAGGGCGGCTGGTAGCGGATGGTATTCTCGAGCACAAAAACCGCCATCATTTGGCCAACAATGAGATCGCTGTTTTATATCGCACAAATGCGCAGTCACGGGTTTTTGAGGAACACCTCCGCCGTCATAATATTCCTTATAAGATTTTTGGTGGCTTATCTTTTTATCAACGGAAAGAGGTGAAGGATTTGGTGGCCTACATGCGGCTGGCCGTGAATCCCATGGATGACGAGGCCTTCAAGCGCGTGGTCAATTACCCCAAGCGAGGTATAGGGAAGACCACGCTGGCCAAAGTGTTGCACGTAGCTTCTGAGAAGGAACTGCCTGTGATTCGGGCGGTGGGGCATACCCCGCTTCCGTCCCGCACAGCAAATAAGTTGCAGTCTTTTGTCAAGATGATTCAGGGTTTTCACGAGCGATCTCAGCAAGATAATGCCTATGAGATGGTATTGAACCTCTACAAGAAAAGTGGCATTCACAAAGAGTTGAAAAATGACACCTCCATTGAAGGCCAAAGCCGCCTGGAGAATATCTCCGCTTTGCTGGACGGGGTGCAGGAGTTTTTAGAAAATGATGAAGTTGTGGAGGGGCAGGATATCAATGATAAGTCTCTGGACTCTTATCTTCAAAATATTGCTTTATTGACAGATATAGATAAGGTGGATGATGGCGAGGATCACGTGACCTTGATGAGTGTGCATGCCGCCAAGGGATTGGAATTTCCCGCCATATTTATAGTCGGACTGGAGGAGAATTTGTTCCCTTCCTTTCAATCGGTGGATAGTGAGGACAGCATAGCGGAGGAGCGCCGGTTGTTTTACGTGGCGATCACGAGAGCAGAGCAGTTTTTGACATTGAGTTATGCAGGCAGTCGCTATCAGTATGGCTCAATGCGATACAATGATCCCAGCCGATTTTTAGGTGAAATAGATGAAGCGATTTTATCTGGGGCTGTGGCAGGGCGATCCACTGCTCAGGCTCAGCCGAGTTTGACACCGCGCAGTCGGGTCACTGGCATGTCGAAACGGAAAACGGGCGTTCAGGCACCTTCGACACAAAATATAGATCCTGGCACTTTTTCACCGAGTCCGATGGGCCGTATTGAGGCCGGACAGGAAGTATTGCACCTCAAGTTTGGGAAGGGGCAAGTGAAGCGAATCGATGGAACGAATGATAAAAAAGTGGCGACGATTTACTTCCCGGAAATCGATCAACCGGAACGCCGGATTATGCTGAAATTTGCGAAATTGCAAATACTAAGTCCGGCATAGCTTTTATTTATGAATGCACTTCCCTTACAAGACTGGGCCAACACTACCAAGCGACTGGCCAGGGAATTGGGTTTTGATTTTGTGGGTATTAGTAAAGCTGAACGAATGGATGAGGAGGCCCAGCGGTTGGAGCAGTGGCTGAATGAGGAGCGGCATGGTGAGATGGGCTGGATGGAAAACCACTTTGAGAAACGGGTAGACCCTCGCTTACTGGTACCCGGTGCAAAGTCGGTGGTGTCCCTGATGTATAATTATTATCCATCGGAAACGGCTGTGCAGTCGGATTCTCTTAAAATCTCACGCTATGCCTATGGTGAAGATTATCATTCCGTCGTGAAAAGGAAGTTGCGCACACTGGTTGAGGCCATGGAAGAGGCGTTTGAGCGTCCGATAGAGGGTCGCTGTTTTACGGATTCGGCACCCGTTATGGAGCGCGATTGGGCCCGGCGGAGTGGCCTGGGTTGGATGGGAAAAAATACGCTACTTATTCATCCGAGGGCGGGCTCTTACTTTTTTTTAGCTGAATTGATCATCGATGTCCCCATGGCCGCTGACTCCCCCATATCGGATCACTGCGGCCGCTGTCGCCGGTGCATAGATGCCTGTCCCACAGATGCCATTGCGGATGAGGGATACCAGCTCGATGCCTCCCGCTGCATTTCCTATCTTACTATTGAGTTGAAGGAAGAGATTCCCCCAGCGTTCAAAGGGAAGATGGAAGATTGGATTTTTGGCTGCGATATATGTCAGGAGGTTTGCCCATGGAACCGGTTTTCAAAACCCCATAACGAATCTGCCTTTGAACCCTCACCTCAACTGCCAGAAATGTCTCGGTCGGACTGGGCAGAATTAACGGAAGACGTTTTTCGGGATTTATTTAGAAAGTCGGCGGTAAAACGCACGAAGTACGCCGGTTTAAAACGAAATATTGAGTTTGTCCTCGGTGATTCTGATACAAAACAGTGAAAATTTTCAGGCCGGGTATTTAGATAATATTGTTGGCTTACTTTTACTCTTCCTCTTCCTGTCCCTCTTCATCTAAGCTAATCGTTTTGTCTTCGTACCGCCCTTTGAGGTCATCGATGACGGACTTTTTCCAAAGACGCGTTCCCGTAAAATATGCGGCACGAGTGATAACATGTGCTGCAACAGGAGCAGTTAGAAATAAAAATAAAATGATAGCCGTCACCCGCGAAGTGACTGAAATATCATTGAAGTAAACGGCCGCACTAATAAGGACGAGTCCCACTCCCAGGGTAACTGCTTTTGTCGTTACGGAGACTCGCAAGTAAAAATCCGGCATGCGGATCAATCCTATTGCGGCTAACAAAATGAAAATTGAGCCTATAGTTGACAAAAACATGATCAAGGCATCAGTCATTTTGGTCTTTCTTTTTTTGTTTAATGAGGAAATAGGAAAATGCCACGGTACCTAAAAAGGCAATGAGGGCTAGAATCATTGCGATGTCCAGGTATGTCGGTTGGTCTGTAATGATGCTATAGGTGGCAATAATCCCCAGTCCACAAGTGATGATGAGGTCTAATGCAATGACCCGATCCACAATTTCAGGTCCCAAAATCAATCGGATAAATATCAGTATGAGTGAGATACTGAGTATGGGCATGATAAAATAAAAAAGGTACTCTTGCAGAATCATCTTGTTATTTCTAAAAGTCGGCGTTCGAAGCCATTTTTGACAGAATGGATAAAGTCCTCTTTGCTTTTGATGTACATGGAGTGCACAAATAAATACTTATCATCGTCCGATACATCCACGGCGAGCGTTCCCGGCGTCATCGTGATGACATTGGCGAGCAATGTGATTTCTAGATCTGTATTTGCAGATAGCGGAATAGCTACAATTCCCGGGCTCATATGAAATTTAGGGGTGATTACATCATAAGCAACGAGAAGATTGGCTTTCCACAATTCATAAATAAAGTAAAAAAAGAAGGAGATGGTTTGCGGTATTTTTTTGAAATAACGCTTATCATCTTGACTCCGATACATAAACCACATGATTCCATAGCTCAGAACGACACCGAACACAAAGTTTCCAATCAGGAATTTTCCGGTGAGGGCCACCCAAATCAGGGCCAGTATAAAATTCATTAAGATCCGCTTAATCATAATTTTTTATTGGTTGACAGTAGGTAAAACGGTTTCAATATAGTTTTCGGGATTTTTCAAATCCATGGCAATATCCTGAGCAAGTTGAAAAATATGCTCAGCACCCAACCCAATATAAACAGAAACCAGAGTGAGTAAAACTATGGGTGTAACGAGGACCCATTTTTTCAGTATTCGCATATTGTCAAAATAGACAAAAGGGCGTCCAAGGGTTTGTCGGCCTTCTCCTTCTTTCCAAAAGATTTCGATCCAGGCTCTCGCCATAATATACAGAGTAACAAAGCTACCAAAAAACAGGAATGCAGTTAGAATATACTGCTTTGTCGTAAAGGAGGCTTCAAACAAGAACAGCTTCGGCCAAAAACCGGAGAGGGGAGGAATGCCTACAAGAGAGAAAATGGCAATCGCTATGACAAAGCTCAGTTTGGGATGAGAACGGTATAGACCTCCGAGTTTTTTTAGGTTGACCGTTCCTTTGATTTTTAGTATGAGTCCACTGATTAGAAAGATATTGGTCTTGATAATAATATCGTGAATGAGATAGAAAATCGTCCCAATGAGCGCCCATTCTGTATACATACCCAGACCGGCAACCATAAATCCGATGTGACAAACAATGAGGTACGAGATGAGCTTACGAAAATTATTTTGTTGGGCAATGGCTCCCAGGCCTCCTGAGAGTAGCGTTAGACAGGCAATAATAACCAGGATGTTGCTCAAAAAGGTATCGGGGATGAATATAAGGCTAAAGGTTCTCAGCAGGGCGTAGATGCCGACCTTAGTGAGTAGTCCGCCAAATATGGCTCCTACCGCTGAAGGTGGCGTATGGTATGCCGAAGGCAGCCAAAAGTAAAGGGGGAAAACGGCAGATTTAATACCAAAGGCAACAAAAAATAGAATTGCGGTGGTTTGGACGAGGCCTCTGTTGGGATGACTAGCTATTTGTTCAGATAGGTCGGCCATATTTAAGGTTCCTGCCAGTCCGTACAAAACAGCGACCGCTGTCAGGAATATGACAGACGACAGCAAATTCATAGTGACGTAATTTATCGCCCCTTCCAGTTGCTTTTTCTCCCCGCCGATGGTCAGCAATACAAAAGAGGAAATAATAATAATTTCGAACCAAACATATAGATTGAAAATATCTCCAGTTAGGAAGGCCCCATTAAGTCCCAGAAGGAGAAAATGAATCATGGCAAAATACCCAAACCTCATGCGGGCTTTATTGATGCTGACCATAGAAAAGATGATGACAGCAAGTCCCGATATGGCTGTGAGCAATACCAGAGTGGCACTGAGGTTGTCACAAACGAAGGTAATGCCAAAGGGAGCTTCCCATCCGCCCGCCTGTATACTGACAATGCCCTCCTGACGCACGGTTGAAAAGAGCTGAATGGAAAAGACGAGGGATAAAAACCCCGAAATCGCGCTTATTATTCGCTGAATATTCACTTTTCCCCAGAAGGCAATCAGAATGATGCCGGTCAGCAGAGGCAAGAGGATCGGTAAAATGAGTTCGTAATGCATTATTCTTGATCTCTTCGGTCAATAATATCCAAATCATCCGTGCCCACCTCCCGATATACTTTTTTGAGGGTAACAATCGCAAACGATTGCAGACCAAAACTGATGACAATGGCCGTTAAAATGAGAGCCTGAGGGATGGGGTCAGCATAAGCCTCTAACAGCATTTTGGCATCGCCCGGAATGATCGGTGGTTGCTCAGAATTGAGGCGACCTACTAAAAAAATGAGCAGATTTGCGCCATTCCCAAGCAAGATCAGTCCCAAAATAAGTTTGACTAAACTCCTTCGCAGCATCATATAGATGCCCGAGGCATAAAGAATTCCCACTAAAAGTGCGACAATTAATTCCATGATTCGTCAGAAGTTTCTGCGAGCGTGAAGATAATTAAAAGGGTTACGCCAACCACTACAATGAATACACCCAGATCAAACAATAGGGCAGTACCTAACATGCCAATAACAGGTGCCGGGTCGGGGTACCAGAGCCCGGTCATCAGTGGTTTTCCAACAAACAGAGGCATAATGGCGGCCGTAAAGGACAATGAAAGTCCAATCGGCAGTAGTACACCCGGGTGGTAAACTAAAAGCTCGCGAGCATCTGCCATTCCGTATGCAAAATAATGCAGTACTAAAGCAGTGGCAGCAACAAGTCCACCCAAAAACCCTCCGCCTGGCAAATAATGTCCCCTGAATAATATGAATAGTGAAAACAAGAGCAGTAAGGGGAGGAGGTAATGGCTTGCTGTGCGCAGGATAAGTGACTTCATAATTTAGTTACTTCTTTTCAATTTTGTGAGGTGCACGAGTACCCGGCCGTATGGTCAAATGTAAGAGGCCATAAACTCCAATGGCCGCAATTGTAATAACAGTGATTTCTCCGAAGGTATCTATCCCTCTAAAATCAACTAATATGACATTCACAATGTTTTTCCCCTTCGCTAAAACGTATGCATTATCTGCGTAATACTGGCTTATTTCGGTATTGATAGGCTCTTGAATGATCGCAAGAGCTAGAAAAGTGATAAGTCCTCCAAAAGAGAGAGCAACAATTCCATCTCGAATTCGGGCGCCGGTATTGCTGTATTTTAGGTATTTGGGAAGGCGATAGAGCACCAGAACAAAAAGCACGACTGTGAGAGTGTCGATTGCAAATTGTGTCATGGCGAGGTCAGGGGCACCAAAATCCATAAAAAACAGGGAAAGGGAATAACCAACTACGCCCAATGAGATAATGGCCATGAGTCGAGATTTGGCAAAAACTACAGCCAAAATGGAAACAAACATGATGGCCGCAATAGCAGCTTCATAAAAGCTAACCGAAGAATAACTTTTCCATTCGAGATGAATACCTACGGTGCTAAAAAACTCTGTGCCAAAAAGGCAAATCACAAAAATCAAAATTGTTAGCAAATAGTATCGAAGATATCCATTTTGAAAAAATCTGGTGTACAGAATGGCTGCTCGTTTACTGAGGTGGATGGTCAGCTGGTAGAGAGACTCCGGGGCCAGGCGGTCCGAAAGATTCCTGATTTTTAGGGATTCAGCTTTGGGCGTGTACAGAAGATATAGTCCTACACCTGAAAGTAAAGTTAGTCCGCTTAAACCCAAAATAAGATTAAATCCATGCCACAGTTTTAGGTGCACAGGAGATTCAAAAGGAGTCGCTGCCACAGATGTCACCGCACCTTGAATAATGGACTGATCTATGAACTGGGGGAGGAGGCCGAAAAGTAAACTCAGGCCTCCCAGCAGTAAAGGGGGAAACCAAATCCTAAAATCGGGTCTGCTTTTTACTTCTAAAGATGGAGGCTTTGTCCCCAAAAAAGGCTTAAGTCCCACCAACAGTCCTGCAAATACCAGGCAAATATTCGTAATAATTGCTAAACCTGTTAGCACTTCCGGTTGAATGGCGGCATGTAGTGTCGCTTCGTAGATCAGGTCTTTTCCAATGAATCCAAAGGTAGGAGGGAAACCTCCGTGCGAAAGGGCCGCCAGAATACCCGCTATGGCGATCGGCCACATATATTTTCTCAAGCCTTTAAGTTGGTTGATTTCCCGAGTTCCCGTAGAGAGGTCTATAGCACCTGTCATTAAAAACAAAGTGGCCTTATAAAGTGCATGGATGAGAATAAAGCTCATAGCAGCGATCCAGGCGTCTTCATGTCCCAGACCCAGAAGGAACACAATAATACCCAGTGCAGTTATAGTCGTATACGCCAAAATACTTTTTAGGTCAGATCGAAATAGAGAGTGGATCGCAGCATAGACCATAGTCACGCCCCCGACAATGAGTAAAGTATGATTCCATTCTATGGTGCCACCTAGTGCCGGCGTAAGTCGGGCAATCAAGTAAACGCCGGCCTTAACCATGGTTGCGGAGTGCAAATAAGTTGAAACCGGTGTAGGCGCTTTCATGGCCGCAGGGAGCCAAAAGTGAAAAGGGAATTGAGCAGATTTGGTAAAAGCACCTAATAACACCAGCGCTAAGATCCAGATGTAACTCGAATGGGATGTAAGAAAAGGGGAAAGTTCTATCCATTCGCGAATGGAATAGGTATCTGTAATTGCCCCTATGAGCATAAAACCCGTAAACAAAAACAGCCCTCCTAAGCCGGTTATGGTCAGGGCAGTCATAGCAGCTTTTCGGGATTTGGGGTTGTCATTTTGATAACCAATCAGAAAAAAAGAACTAATGCTCGTCAATTCCCAAAAAACAAAAAGGGTAATTACATTATCCGATAAGACTAAACCCAGCATGGACCCCATGAAAAAGCTCAAATAAGCCCAAAATCGGTCGAGGTCGAGGCTGTTTTTTAGGTAAGATGAACTATATAGATAAACAAGAGCTCCAATGCCTGTAATGAGTAGACTGAATAGAAGAGATAATCCATCCAGGTAGAAACTAAATCCAATATCGAGGCTGGGAACCCAGGAGTAAGACACGAATATAGGAGTCTGGCTAACAGATGGAATAAAGGATAGGAAGTAAATGAATAAACTCAGGGGAAGTAGACTCAACAGATAAGACCGCTGGCCTTTAAAAAGATGGCCAAAGGGTAAGACGAGGAGCGCCAAAATAAATCCAGAAAGTACGACTAACAGCATATTCGATTTATATCAAGGGCAAGATAAAAAAAAGAAACGCTCTTTTTTGGGGCGAAATAAAAAAAAGGAAGCCATAACGGCCTCCTTCCTTTCATACAATAAGCTAATTAGCCTTAGTTATGATATGCTGTGTTGTGTTCCAGGGAAGCACCACATTGGCTACACGTCCCTGCAGATCCGGCACCCCCCGAACAGCCTGCGCTGCATATGTAGTGAAATTCACCATTTTTTTGCGCGGGTGCACTATTTTGTTGAGATTGCTGCAAGTCTTGCAATTGATTTTGTCCTTCCAGATTGATTTGATTCTGTGGCGTTTGATTGCCTTGATTGTGGAAGGCCTGATTGTGTACATAAGCTGTACCGCAAACCGGGCATGACCCTTGAGCCGGGCCGCCACTGCCTTCGCAGTCATTTGGGCAAATGTAGTGCTGCACATCTCCACTTGAATTTGAACTCAGATCGGTGGAGGTGTTGCCGGCATTTTGGTTTTGGATAGACTGGTCAGAGGAACTGCTCGGAATATCTTTAACTACGTCGGGTCGCTCTCGCTTCTCTTCGCCACAGGCGATGAAACTCATCATAGCTAAACTAAGTAAACTCAAAACACCCCATTTCATGAATTGGGATTTTGATTTTTGCATTAAATGTCTCATAATTTCTTTTGGTTGAATTCTAAGATTGACTATACTCTTATTTGAAGAGCATATTTAAGTAATTGCAAATGTACAACTTGTAGACATCATCACCAAAAAGATCAGACCTAAGGTAAAGATCCCAATTTTTTTTGAAAAGATTTAGAGGGGGGGCACTGAAACAGCCCGTATTTCATGTCATAATTCCCAAATTAAGGCTTAAATTTGAGCTGCATTTTAAAGAGTCGAAAAAAAATACCATCTTCATGGATATAATATCAAGTTCAAATTAAGATATATGAAAAGGGTCTGGCTTCATTTTTCTTTGTGTTTAGGGGTGTTGAGTATGTTTTCGTCTTCGGTCAAGGCGCAGGATTTGTTTGTTAGTCAGTTTGATTACGCCCCTATGATGACGAACCCGGCTCAAACGGGAGATTACTTTGGGACTTTGCGAATTGGAGGCACATACAGAGATCAGGGGTTTTCGGTGACGAGTAGTCGGTTTAACACCCCCTCTTTTTACATAGATGCGCCCGTTTTTAACGGCTTTAGGGAAAAAGACTGGATTGGGGTAGGCGGCTATTTGATCCAAGATCGCTCAGGAGCTGGGCAGCTGGTGACCGGAGAGTTTCAATTTAGTGGGGCGTATCACTTATCATTAGCGAAGAACAGTTTCCGATATTTCACTCTTGGGATTCAAATGGGGACGTATTCCAGGAGTTTTCGAAGAGCCAATAACCTGCGATTTGGAGATGGGTTAGGCGAAGGGCAACAAAGTACAGATTTAGCTCGGGCCTCCACTCAGGGCCAACCCAGATGGAGTTTTGCTATTGGGGGAATGTTCAGGGCCCAGGACGAGAATGGAAATGAATTTCGACTCGGTGGAAAGGTCGGGCGGTTTTTTAGACATGACTATTCCATTTTTCAACGTGGAGGTCAGGGCGGAATGGGCGGACAAGGTGGTTCTACAGGAAACCCCGAGCCCATTGGGCCCGGTCCCGGTGGAGTGGGTGCTGGAGGAGCTTTTACAAGAATCCCCCTTCGATTTACCGGCCATGCCTCTTACGATATCGGACTGGACAACGGAATAATTTTAACTCCTCAGGCTATTTTTCAATTAATGGATAATTTTACGGAGACTACCATACAAGTTCGTTCCGAAATTCCCGTTAATGAAGAAAAAGAAATCTCTGTTTTGGCTGGAGCGGGGTATCGCTTTAGCGATGCAGCGCAGTTGCTTTTCGGTGTAAAAGTGAAAGAACTGCAGGTTTCTCTGGCTTATGATATGACAACCTCAGCATTGGCGCAAGCGAATAACCGAGTAGGTGCGTTGGAACTGGGTGTGATGTGGATTGTTAAAATTGATAAAGAACCCGATGTGACTCGGAGAATTTTCTGTCCGAGGTATTAATTGATGTCTATGAATCATTTCAAAATGAAATACATATTAGCACTTGTTTTTTTTAGTATAGCGATCACGTTATCTGCTCAACCTTACCGAGAGGCAACCTACGAAGCAAAATTGGCCGCTGCAGATCAGTTGGCAGCGGAGGGGTTTTATTTAGATGCCGTTGACATGTATCGGGAATGTTACAGCGATTCCAGGGATTTATCTCTTTTGGCGACCATCGCACACTGCGAGTATTTGTACCGAGATTTTAGCCGGTCTAAGCGATCTTTTGAACGTGTATTTAGAAAGGTAAAAAAAGACGAAGTTCCCGAGCTCGTATTTATGTATGCTCGTATTTTGAAAATGGAAGGGGATTATGAAGATGCTTACCGCCATTTCAATATTGTACTGGATAACTCATTGAGTGACTCTTTGAGTACGTTATGTACGAATGAAATCGAAGGCATGAAAATGGCATCGGATTTTGAGCCCAGGTATGATTTATATGTTGAGCCCATCGACAAAACCATTAACACTGCTTTTTCTGATATGGCGCCGGTCGAGGGACCGGGAGGACGCTTGTATTATTCAAATTTCGACCGAAATTCTTATGTGGAATTTGAAGCAGAGGGCGAAGAGGATGAAAAGCGGTTTGCAAAAATTCGATTTTCTAAGCAAAACGACAAAGGAGAATGGGAAAAGCCCGGTGAAATGGAGGAGGATATTAATTATGACGGTTATCACATAGGTAGTCCGTCTTTTTCAGTTGATGGTTCTCAAATGTTTTTTACCCGGTCGATTATTCGAGGGAAGTCTGTGGTGGAGTCTGATGTGTACACTTCATTTTACGATGGAGTGAATTGGACAGCTCCGGTTCGCTTGAATGGAATCAATGGAGAATACCCGGTTTTACACCCGGTTCCAGGAGAATTGTACGGTGAAAATGTGTTATTTTTCGTCTCGGATCGGCCAGGGGGCTCTGGAGGCTATGATATTTATTACGCGCCGAAAAGAGGTGAGAACACCTATGGCTTAGCTGTTAACCTTGGAGAGGAAGTCAATTCTCTGGGAGATGAGTTTAGCCCTTTTTACACGAATGGGTATTTATATTTTTCATCAGATGGTCATCCTACTATGGGAGGGATGGATATTTTCAATTCTGAGTGGGATGGGGAGAAATGGTCCAAGCCTGATAATATGGGTTTGGGCTACAATTCTCGTTACGATGATTTTTATTACAAGTATAACTACGAGACGGATAAAGGGTTTCTGGTATCCAACCGATCCAATGATAAAATCAGGTCCCTGAGAGGTGATCATTGTTGCGACAATATTTACACAGTAGGTATTAAGGATATAGAGATTGACGTCCTGGTCAGCACATTTGCTGATAAAGAGCCCCTGAAAGGTGCTACCATAGAGGTCGCCGAGGTCAATCAATCCGGAGAAATTATTAGTTCCAATAATGCTTCCAGCGAAAAAACGAATACGTTTAAATTCCGTCTGCAGGCTGATAAGAGATATCGCGTTTACACGTACAAAGATGGCTTCGTAAAGGACTCCATTGAAGTCAATACGATGGGGATGACCAAATCCTATACCTTCAAGAAGCAATTTAGCTTAGAACCTGCTGAACCTGAAACCGAGATTGTTACCATCAATCAGCCTATTCGGATGAGCAATATCTATTACGATTACGATGATGATAAGATTCTGCCCGATGCCGAAAGTGATCTCAATAATTTGTACGATTTGATGCAGGACTACCCTGAAATGGTCATCGAACTCTCTTCTCATACTGATGCCCGGGGGGTTGACGCCTATAATATGGATTTATCGCAGCGAAGAGCAAATAATGCCAAACGATGGCTGGTGCGCAAGGGTATTGATAGTGAACGAATAGTGCCCAAGGGGTATGGAGAAACTCAAATTCTGAATCAGTGTACAAATAACGTGGAATGTACCGATGAGGAACACCGAAAAAATCGCCGCACGGAATTCAAAATTATTGAAGGTCCGGAAACGATTGAGATCAAAAAAGAAGTTATAAAAGGAACAAATCGGACGCCGAAAGGTAAGCTGGAAATCGATAATGATTAAATGGATGCGAAATAGCTAAGATGATGAAAACGTCTAATGTTTACATATATAGTTTACTACTTTCCTCTGTGCTTTTGTGCTCATACAATTTGAATGGGCAAGCATTTGGTGGCCAAGCTGATCATATTCCTGCCAGGGCGGTAGGTGGACCGAATTTTCAATTTGGGGACCCTTCATTGGAATTCGAGGAACAGTTTCATGATTTTGGGCAGATCGTGAAAGGGGAAAAACCCAAGCATACATTTGCTTTTTACAATAGAGGTACTGCGCCCCTTATTATAGATATGGTATCAGCTTGTGAGTGCACGGAATTAGACTGGACACGATCACTTGTTTATCCCGGCAAAAAGGGACACATCTACGTCGAGTACGATAGCTCGGACAGAGAGGGAGAACAAGAGGTGACAATGGATGTCATCGCTTACAAGATGTTGCCCGAGCAGGAAGAGCCCCTCGAGGAGGATATGATTTTGGCACAGGCCCGCTTTCGAGTTTTTGTCAAGGAAAAGGAGTAGTGTTCCTCTCATTCAATAGTGGCTCAAGTCTTAATACTACCGGTAATGGAATCAATCCTGGAATCTTTACAGAACCTGGGATATATTCAAATCCTTGCTTTTTTATTTGCTTTGGTTTATATTTTTCTGGCCGCTAAAAATTCAATCGCCTGCTGGATTTTTGGTATTTGTAGCAGCGGGTTATGGGCATACGAGGCTTGGTTTGAGTACGATTTATTATACGACTCCTTATTGAACCTCTTTTACGTTGTAATGGGGGGCATCGGCTGGTGGCAGTGGATGCAAAAAAAATCAGAAGGGGGGCAATTTGGCATCATTAGACTTTCAATAACTACCCACCTGTATATTTTACTGTTTGGAAGCGTTCTGAGCCTATTAGCAGCTTTCATTGCTGAGGCCTACACAAATGCCAGCTTGCCATTTATTGATGCACCAACGACCGTTTTCTCCATCATTGCCACATTCTTGTTGATAAAAAAAGATATCGGGAATTGGGTATACTGGATTATTGTGGATACAGTATACATTGGAATTTACATTCAGAAGGGGGCACTACTCTTTGCCATATTATTTGGTATCTACACAGTAATGGCCATTGTGGGATGGAAAAATTGGCAAAAATTATCCTCCCACTAATCCCAAACCGTGGCATTGTCCCAGCCCTGTAAAAACGTACAACTATACTTAGTGGATATCAAATCATTTAATATCTTTGCGACAATTTAGACAGCGGTTTCTAAGACCGATTTGAGATTAGTTTTAGGCTGCACATTGTAAGGATTCAATTCGTCGTATGAAGAACGTTATTTCAAAAGTCTACTTCACTTTAATTTCCTGTGTGGTTTTATTTCCATTGGAAGTCATGGCACAAGGGAATTCAGGGTATAGTTGGGGAAGTTATGGTTTGATTGCTGCTGCCGTTGTAGCTGTTCTGGGAGCTGTGGTCGTGGTCTCTGAAAATCTATTGAAAGTGGAAGCAAAGCGCAGTGGAGTGGATCTCAAATCGAATGCCAGCTCGTCCTCTTCAGGGCTTAAGCGTTTATTCCGAGGATCATTGCCGGAATACTTAAAGGGGGAAAGTTTAATTGAATTAGATAAAGGTTACGATATTCCTTTATCCGGAAATGTAGACAAACCCGATCAAATAGAAGAAGTTCATACCAAGCGATATGCTATTCAGCCTCCGAATTATAGAGGAATTCGACCAATTCCAAAACTTGAAATTGAAGAGGGCACGACAGTAAAAGCCGGAGATCCAGTGTTTTTTGACAAGTCAAATCCAGATATCAAGTATGTATCTCCAGTCAGTGGCGAGTTTATAGAGTTACAGCGAGGGGCAAAGCGAGCAATTACGAACCTTGTTTTTTTGGCAGACACTGACGCGACTACCTACAGAGAGATTCCAGATTTTGATTTGGAAAACGGCTCCAGAGAAGAGCTGAAAAAGCACTTAATGGCTTATGGCTGTTGGCCTCTAATCAATAAGCGTCCCTTTGACGTAATTGCTGATCCCGAAGAGGATCCCAAAAATATTTTTATCTCCACTTTTAATACGGCACCCCTGGCGCTCGATCTCAATATTGCAGTCGAGGGTCGGGAGAAGGACTTTCAAGCCGGACTGGATGTTTTGGCAAAACTAACGGATGGCTCCGTTTTCCTTGGTTTGGACGGAAGAAAAGCCACTGCACCCTCAAGCGCTTTTACGGATGCTCAAGGAGTTGAAAAAGTATACTTTAGAGGCCCGCATCCAGCAGGCAATGTTGGTGTACAGATGCACCATATTTCTCCTGTTGCAATGACTGACGTGGTCTGGACTCTCGGAGTTCAGGATGTGATTACCATGGGGGCTGTTTTTACTGAAAACAAATTTAAAGCAGATCGAGTAATTTCATTAGCCGGAGCTCAGATTGAAAAACCGACTTATATTCGAACGAAAGTGGGGGCGAGTTTAAACGAAATTTTGTCCGGTAGATTACAAGAAGGTGACAACCGTATTATAGATGGTGATGTTCTTTCAGGTGAAAGAAAGGAAGGTGATCATATGTATATTAATGCAAGTTCTGATCAAATTACCGTTATTCCTGAAGGGAATTATTATGAGCCTTTTGGATGGTTAATTCCCAATAAGCTAAGACCCACAGTATCAAGAACATTTCCTAACTTTTTGATTCCGGGTCTTAAGTTTGATGGTGATACAAATACTCACGGCGAAAAGCGAGCTTTTGTTGTGACCGGACAATACGAAAAGTTGCTACCGATGGACATCTATCTGCAGCACCTGATGAAGGCAATTATGGTTAATGATTTTGAGCGAATGGAGGGATTAGGGATTGCAGAACTCAGTGAAGAAGATGTGGCTCTGGCAGAGTTCGCCTGCACATCCAAGATGCCATTACAGAAAATTTTGCGAGAGGGATTAGATTACGTCAAAACACAAATGTAGTTCCCACAAATTATAGGATAGTATGAGTAAGATAGCAAAAACAATTAAGGATCGATTTGAGCCCAAGGAAGGCACCTTGGCCCACACGGCATTCGATGCTTTTTTTACCTTTTTATTTGCCCCGAATAAAACCACATCAGGCGGAGTACATATTCGAGATGGCATGGATCTGAAGAGGACTATGGTACACGTCGTAATTGCCTTGCAGTTGTGCTACGTGGTAGGGACTTATAACATAGGTCACCAGCATTTCACAGCACTAGGATTACACGAAGGCTTTTTTGAAGCAATTCATTTGAAGTTAGCCTATGGTTTGATTCAATTAATTCCCATATTTATCGTAACTCACGTCGTGGGTTTAGGGATTGAGTTTTTCTATGCCTTCAAGAAAGGACATTCGGTAGAAGAGGGTTTTTTGGTCACGGGTGCTTTAATTCCTTTAATAATGCCTCCGGACATTCCTCTTTGGATTTTAGGGTTGTCGGTTGCTTTTGCCGTTATTTTAGGTAAAGAAGCCTTTGGCGGAACAGGGATGAACGTACTGAATATTGCGCTACTCTCCCGAGCCTTCATTTTCTTTGCATACCCGGCAACCATCGCTGGGGATCAGGTTTGGGTCAGTGGATTTGAGACCATCGCCCCGGGTGTAGAAGCTAGTTACAATTGGTTTCATACCGGATTTTTTAACGGAATTTTCGAGGCTGTCGGATGGTCGTTGTTTGAACCGGGCGGCGTTATTGTAGATGGTTTTACAGGTGCTACACCTCTTGGTCTTGCTTACGAAGGAGGATGGGAGGCTGTAACCCAGGTTTACAGTGAATCTCAACTTCTTTGGGGTGCTATACCGGGTTCAATTGGAGAGACAAGCAAGCCTGCTGTGCTGATAGGTGCTGCTTTCATTTTAATTACGGGAATTGCTTCCTGGCGTATAATGATTAGTATGATTATTGGAGCGGCTGGAATGGCTATGATAATGAATGCCTGGGGTGCGAGCCCTTTTATGGAGGTGCCCTGGTACTACCAATTTTACATGGGAAGCTTCTTCTTTGCCATGGCATTTATGGCAACTGACCCGGTAAGTGCGGCTTCAACAAATCGAGGAAAATTAATATATGGTCTTTTAATAGGTGCTATTGGTATGATCGTTAGGGTGTGGAACCCGGCATACCCCGAGGGATGGATGTTGTCGATTCTTCTCCTCAATGTTTTTGCACCCTTAATTGATCACTACGTATTAGAATCAAACATCAATAAAAGATTAAAACGTGCATAGTACAAACTACGTTATCAAATTTGTTTTGGTTATGACTTGTGTAGTGGCACTCGTGCTTGCTGCGATGGCTACACTTCTCAAGCCTATCCATAAAGCGAATGAGGCACTTTATAATAAAAGAGCCATTATTCAAGCTGTTGAGACCCGTCTTTCAAAACCTGTAGCGGAAATGACAGATAAAGAAGTAGACGATGTTTTTCAAGAAAATGTCGAACAGTTCGTTATCAATACAGACGGTGAACGACTCACTGAAGAGCAGGTCGAAGAAGCGGGCTATCCGGGAGGAAAGGCTGAAAATGTCGACATGGCAAAAGAGAAAAAGAAGCCTGCCGAAAACCGGATTTTACCCGTGTTTAAGTACGAAAATGAAGGAGAAGCATCTTACATACTTTCCGTCCGTGGGAACGGTCTGTGGGACGCCATCTGGGGTAATATTGCATTTCAGTCAAATCTGAATACTGTGGTTGGGGCAACCTTCGATCACAAAAGTGAAACCCCCGGATTAGGTGCGGAAATTAAGGATAATCCAAATTTCCGAGAGCAATTTCAGGGAAAAGAAATTTTTGAAGAAGATGGAGATTTTGTATCCATCACCGTTCGCAAAGGAGGCGCAAAAGATCCTGACCACGAAGTAGATGGTATTTCGGGGGCAACGATAACCGCTGACGGAGTTACAGATATGTTGGAGAACGGCCTTAAAAATTACATGGCATTTATTGAAAAAAATCGGTCTGGAAAGACTGTAAATTAATGAATATGGCACAAGAAACGCAAACCGCCAAGGAAGAAGTAAAAGAGAAAAAACCCTTAATCGGTAAACAGGAACGGAAACTGCTTACCGACCCATTAACCGATAATAATCCGATAACCGTTCAGGTGTTGGGAATATGTTCTGCTCTAGCCGTGACGACTTTGGTTTACCCCTCAATTATCATGGCAGTAGCGGTTATTTTTGTGATGGTCTTTGCAAACTTGACCACTTCTCTTTTGAGAAACTATATCCCAAAACAAGTGCGAATGATTGTTCAGCTTGTTATTATTGCCTCACTTGTTACTATCGTAGAATTGAGCCTGAAAGCATTAAACTTTGCTGTCTACAAGCAATTATCTGTATTTATTGGGCTTATCATTACGAATTGCATCATCATGGGTCGCTTGGAGGCTTTCGCTTTAGCCAATAAGCCCTGGCAATCTATGCTAGATGGACTTGGAAATGCGGTTGGGTATGGTGCCATTTTGATTATCGTAGCTTTCTTCCGCGAATTATTCGGGAAAGGAAGCCTCTTTGCAGGTAGCCCCATCGAATTTAAAATCATTGGCCCAACGCAAGACTTTCTGATTAACACTTCCGAAAGTATGCTGTTTGGCTGGTACACAAATAATAACCTGATGGTATTATCGGTGGCGGCGATGTTTATTATCGCCATTTTAATCTGGGTACAGCGATCTTATAATCCCGAATTGGTTGACGTTTCATAAAACTATAACATGGAAGAATTAAATATTTTTATCAAATCGGCCTTCATAGAAAACATGGTACTCAGTTACTTTTTGGGTATGTGTTCTTACCTCGCCGTTTCTAAATCCGTCAAAACCGCTTTTGGTTTGGGTTTAGCTGTAATCTTTGTCTTGGGTATTACCATGCCAATTAATTGGCTTATTACTGAATACCTACTCAGTGAAGCCGGATTGTTTGGTGTCGATTTAACCTTTTTGCGGTTTATACTGTTTATTGCAGTAATTGCTTCTATGGTTCAGCTCGTAGAAATGGTAATCGAAAAATACTCTCCGGGATTATACACCTCTTTGGGAATTTTTCTACCACTGATCACAGTAAACTGTGCTATTCTGGGAGGCTCCCTATTTATGGTATCCAGAGAGTATAATTTTACAGAGTCTGTGGCCTTTGGTATAGGTGGCGGTTTTGGATGGTTCTTAGCCATCATAGGAATCGCAGCGATCCGAGAGAAAATTAGATATTCCGATGTACCTCCGGGATTGCGTGGTCTGGGAATGGCTTTTTTGTTAACAGGTTTGATGGGAATCGCCTTCATGGCTTTGATGGGAATAGATCCAGCTTTATTAGCAGCCGGAGGTGAAAACTAAAAATAGATGAATATGATACTTGCTATTTCGTATATGCCTATTGTTTGGGCCGTGGTGGTCTTTAGTCTTCTGATTTTGGGATTAGCATTTATGTTGATTCTAGCTCGGCGACGTTTGGTTCCTCAAGGCGATGTAGATATTATTATCAACGGGGACGAAGATAAACCTCTGAAAGTTAAACCTGGAAGCAATTTACTTTCCGTTTTAAGTGACGAGAATATATTTTTACCCTCTGCTTGCGGGGGTGGTGGAACTTGTGCAATGTGCGAATGCCACATCGATGAAGGTGGAGGAGATGTACTTCCAACAGAGATGAATCATCTAACTCGTAAAGAGGCGGCTGAGAATAAGCGTTTGGCCTGTCAGGTAAAAGTACGGGAAGACATGCGTATCCGTATTCCGGAGGAAATCTTTGGTATTCAAAAATGGGAATGTGAAGTGGTTTCTAACTATAACGTAGCCACTTTTATTAAGGAGTTTGTTGTGCGTTTACCTGAAGGTGAGAATCTAGATTTTCAACCTGGTGGTTATATCCAAATTGATGTTCCTGAGATAACCGTAGATTTCGCGAATGATATCGATATTAAACCTCACCCCGAAGATCCTGCCGGCCCAGAAAAATTTAAAGAAGACTGGGACAGCTTCAATTTGTGGGAGCTGAAAATGGTAAATACGGAAGAACAGTTTCGTGCATACTCCATGGCTAACCACCCTGCAGAAGGTGACATTATTAAATTGAATATTAGGATCGCTACCCCGCCTTGGGATCGATCTAAGAATCAGTGGATGGATGTAAATCCGGGTGTATGTTCTTCTTATGTATTTGGTTGCGATCCGGGCGATAAGGTTACGATTTCTGGACCTTATGGCGAGTTCTTTATTAAGCCAACTGATAAGGAAATGATTTACATCGGCGGTGGAGCCGGTATGGCGCCCTTACGATCTCATTTATTCCACCTGTTCCACACTGAAAAAAATCGAGATCGCAAAGTCTCTTTTTGGTACGGTGGTCGATCGAAGCGAGAGTTATTCTACGTCGATGAGTTTAGAGATATAGAAAAAGAGTTTGATAACTTTAGATTCGAAGTGGCTTTGTCTGAGCCACTTGAGGAAGATAACTGGAAAGTGAAGGAAGACCTCGATAGCGAGGGTGATGGATTCACGGGATTTATCCACCAGGTGCTCATCGAAAACTATTTGAAAGAGCATCCAGAGCCGGAAGAGGTTGAATATTATTTCTGTGGACCTCCGTTGATGAATGCAGCTGTAATCAAAATGCTTGATGACTATGGAGTTCCTGAAGAAAACATCTCATTCGATGATTTCGGGGGATAAAACGTGCCTCCTTTTATGTTCTTAAAGAATAATTTGCAAAAGCCGATGAATCTCATCGGCTTTTGCTATTTTTTAGCAAAAAGAAACTCATAAAAGTACTCGTTTTCATCCTGCCAATGGTACTTAAGGCTAAGTCCTGCTGAAGATCCTAATTTTTCTAAATCCGCAATGGAATATTTCCTGCTTATTTCTGTTTGAATGTAAGTCCATGGCGGTAAAGTTATCACTTCACTGCTATTTGGTAAAGGGATGGATTGTTCTGTTCGGTTGGTTAGAAAAACATGGACTTCGCGTTTCCGGGGGTGGTAATATGAATAAAAACAAAAGTCTGCAGGATTTAAATCAATCCCAAAAGCATCATTGATGCGGTGAATTAAATTGAGGTTGAATGAGGCTGTTTTTTTATTCTTGTCGTCGTAAGCTGCCGAAATTAAGTTTGGATCTTTAGCTTTATCTGCCCCTATCAATGCCTTATCCTCTGTCTTCATGGCCTTTCCGATACGTTGGATAAGTTCTTCTTCTTCTCTTTTTGTGTAGTTTCCGATATTCGACCCTAAAAATAAGAGCACACTGGAGTGATCTCTCGAAATGTGTTGTAAAGCATCGTCATTATATCCGGGCCTGGGATTAATACGGATGTAATCATACTTTCCCTCCAATCGAGTTGTCAATTGATTCAATATGGTGGGATCTATATCTACGGGCTCATAAACACAGGGGAACTTCCTTCGGTCCATAGCATCCAATAATAACTCTGTTTTACGGCCATCTCCCGCACCTAATTCCATAATTTGAAGCTCACTGGAAGCTCCTTGAATGAAATGATCTACGATTTCATTAGCCTTATTCTCAAAAATATTCCATTCTGCCGGGGTGAGATAGTATTCCGGCTGTTCCATAATCGATTGAAATATGAGGCTGCCTTTCTCGTCGTACAGGTACTTTGAGGGTATGCGCTTCCTCTTTGAACGGAGGCCTGAAATAATATCTTGAATAAATTGTTTTTTCATAATTCACATAAACTACTGAGAAATGTCCTGTTTAGCCTGGTTTAACATGCGCCTGATGCCTTGGCGAATCACATTTTCCGGACGGCATAAATTCACTCTAAAGCCTCCATCGCTAACCCCAAAACTCCATCCGGGATTAACCCAAACTTCGGCTTCCGATTTTAGGTTATGGACATACTTTTTTTGCAGATCTATTGGCCCTTGAATATCAATATACGCATACATACCGGGCGCTCTGGGTCTTAATTTCAATCCCGTCTTGTCATCCCACTCCTCATGAAGGACAGCCCACCGGTCCGATAAGGTTTTATCCAGAAGGAGGCGGATCTTATCCTCATCAGCTTGTGCTTCCAATGCCATATACTGCGAAAACAGTGCCGCCCCATAGCTGCTGCTATAGTGAAAAGGAAAGAGAGCTTTATATACAGCGGGTTCAGCCAGCAAATATCCAATTCGAAATCCAGCTAAGCCGGTAGCCTTAGAGTACCCGTGTACGATAATGCTTTGGTCTAAACCATGAAGGCTAGACCAGGATATATAATCGTCATCTGAAGTTACATACCAGTCATAGATCTCATCGGATAGCACATAGTTCGTTTTACTTTCATACACCCAATCGGAAAGCACTTGCAGGTAATCTTTTGGGAAAATATATGAAAGGGGATTGGATGGATGGGTCAGAAGAAACAAAACAGGTCCAGAGACTTTCAGTTTGTTCAACTCGGTCTTGAGCTCCGGAGCAGAAGTTGATGTGGAATACGAAAAGGGAATGTCTAAAAGTTGGAGTGTATCCGCAAAGTACCCCCAGGAAGGATGCTGGAGAAGAACAGTTCCCCCAATGGACTTGAGCCATAGTAAGGAACTAAAAATCGCCTCTGTTCCTCCGGATGTGATCATAACTTGACGAGGAGATAATCCTCCTTTCACACCTCGCGTTTTGTATCGGCTGGAGATCGCTTTTTGTAATGCTGGAATACCCTGAAACCCGGCAATTGAATAATAGTCGGCCCGATCTGCCCCTCGCTTCCACTTCTGTTGCCAGTTCCTCAGCTCCGGGAGTTCATTCGTGCCGTAAGAAAAATTTAAGGTGGTATCTGCCATCTATCTTTTATTTTGCTAATCGAATACCCGAAAATTGCCATTGCTTATCCGGGTGAAAGAAATTGCGATATGTCGAACGGTAATGTCCGGGGGCAGTCGCCACGGAGCCACCACGCAGAACCATTTGATTCACCATGAACTTGCCATTATACTCTCCGACTTCGCCCTCCCATGCCTCAAAACCGGGGTATGGAGAATAAGCTGAGGATGTCCATTCCCAAAGTTGATTGCCATCTCGAAGCTGATCATCCACCAGCTCTCGCTCTGCTTCCGAGCACAATCTCGATCCTGCCCACTGGGCGAAAGCCATAGCCTCATAATAACTAATATGCGATACAGGAGCTTCCGGTCTCCAGTCTACCCGTCCGGCACAGCTATACTCCAACCAATGGCCATTCTTATGAATCCAATAAAGAGGATGCGATATATTGTTTTCCTGCCGCCACGCCCATCCATCGGATAGCCAAAGTAAAGGCTTTGCGTAGCCGCCCGCCTTTATAAACTCCATATAATCTCGATTAAGGACAGGAGAGCGACTCACCTCAGCCTTCACCTGGTATACAGAATGGCGGGGATATTCATTATCGAAACAAAAACCCCCAGATTTCGACCCGATTTCTCGAATTCCCTCTTGAATAGAGATCCAACCAATACCTTTTACCTGAGGTTCTATGAGTGGTGCCTCAAGAAAACCCGTATCTATATAATTTTGAAACAGAATGTATTTCAAATCAGTAATTAATAGCTCCTGATGTTGCTGCTCGTGCTGCATTCCCAGCATCACTAACTCACCGCAATATCCCGTCTTTCCCTTTCCATCTAAAAATCCAGCCATGGCCTCGTCTACGTGTTTTCTATAATCAAATATCCGCTGAAGTGCCGGGCGCGTTTGATAGCCCCTTCGGCCGCGATCTACCCGATTGCCCTGACTGTTGTAATAGCTATTGAATAAAAAGTTGAAAACAGGATCAAACTCTTGATATCCCTCTACCTCGGGCAGTAAAATAAATCGCTCAAAAAACCAACTGGTGTGCGCTAAATGCCACTTCGCCGGACTCACATCCTCCATGGGCTGAACCACCGTGTCTTCCGGTTCCAGATTTTGGCAAAGCTCCAATGTCCGTTCTCGCACCTTCTGGAAATCGGCTAGGCTGGGAAAGTATTTTTTTTCTATAGAGAGTTGCATTTTCTTTTTCTTTTCATGGTTACGAAGGCCCTCCCAATGCCTTACTTAATTCCCTTAATGATACTCAAAAAGGATCGAAAAATAAAATACATAATAGTGGAACACCTCATTCTCTTCTTAACACTAAAAGGTGATAATTGATAATAATTGGCTTAGTAGTTACTACTTAAGCCCCGGATGTTTCCCCACATCCGGGGATTTTTTTCAGCTACTCGAAAGCCATTTTATATATTTTTTTGGGGGTGCCCGCCACCTTGAGTGGCGGTCGGGCTATGCGGTGCTGCGCAGAGCTTGGCCCTGGCGGGCCGCTCACCAGCAATGCGCCAGTGTCATTACCCTTTATAAACTATAGAACAATGTACTTCGATTCTCCATACTGATTTAGTAGTAATACCCCTGGAGAATATAGTGGTAATGACACTTGGCCTTCGCAGTTGGTGGCGCACCTACTATCCCTCACCCAACGCTCTTTACAATACGATCAATTATTATGCTCATATTCCTTTGCATTAACGGGAATGGCCCGGGAAAACAGTAAAAGCTGCGGAGAAGCAAATTCCCCTAAATATGGATGTCCAAATGCTTTGTAACATGAGATCACGCTTTTTTGTGCATCACAGATTGGCCGTCTTGCCGATAAGCGATTGGCGAAAGGCGTAGGATGGCCTGGCGCGTGGGCCCCGCAAGGGGTGGGAAGGGCCACCTGCCTCAGGCGGGTGGGTCCGGATGATCGCCTTGGCGATCTCGAGGACGAAACCCCTGGACGACCCGACCCGGAGCCCGTATTTTAACGGGCGGAGGGATGCGGCCTAAACATAAAAAAAACTAATCGAGCCCCATGACAAAAATAGGTTTCAAATAGGGAGAGGTGGACATGCCGCCGGGATTGATGCCGGGCTGGCCTTCGGGGATGTCGCGATCTCGTTCGCTGAAGTATTCGATCCAGGCTGGGTGAAAGGCCTTGCCGTCGGGGGTCTTGAAGGTCATGGGCCGGAGGGAAAATAGTGGGGAATCCGAGAGTGCAAAGGCATCGTAAAGCAGCTCTGAACAATAGTATTTGTCGTCGCCGTATACATAGAAGGGATCATAGGCCTGGCCTTCTTTTTCGTCGATAAACCTGAGGGCCTGTGGAATGCGGTCGCGGTAATCATTTTTCAAGCGCATGACAAGAAGCTGCGGGGTACCTTCTTTTTCACATCGCTGAATAAATTCAGATAAGGGGGTCCAAACGACTCCCATTGAAATCGCCTCACCGACCCAGATATTATTTTTTGTTTTTTTGACTAAGCCGACATGGGAAAAATCATATCCATCATATCCATCGGTAACCCCTTCAATGGCTTCGCAAAGTGGGCCATCCAGGTCCTGGAAAATAAAATCACCATCGGATAATATGATTTCCAGACGATGCATGTAGCTCTGGGCCTTGGAAAAAGGCAACTGTAAGGCAAGGAACATGGAGAGTATGAGGAGTCGCATAGCACAAAGGTACAGGAAATTGTCTTTTTGGGAAAAGGACTTGGTAGACTGCCTGAGATTTCGTATATTATATAGTCTAAAATAAGAATAGATATGAAACAATATGAGACTTTAAGTGAGGCGACAAATGCCTTACAGAAGAAGGGGTTTTCGGAAGATTTTAATAGCTGGGATCAAAATCGTTTGCTCCAATATGTGAAAGGCGCAAATGACAGGAGTATTGAAATCAAAGAATTTCACCGCTTCGAGGGCACCAGCGATATGGGATCAAATACCATCGTTTATGGGTTGGAAACTTCAGATGGTGTGTGTGGCGTATTGGTTGACGGTTATGGTACTTATTCCGGACAGACCGTTTCCAAAGAGGTGATTAAGGGCTTGGAAATGCACAGACAGGCCTATGAAAAAGGAGAGTAGGAGTATTATTTCAAGCAGAGGTTTAGCATACATAAAGTATGCGTTTCCTCAGTTTCTTTTCTTTTTATTATTTTTATAGAAAGAACATGTAAAAACTCTTTCTATGAAAACTTTTTATCGTCTTGCGATTTCATTTATTATTTTTCAATTTTTCTTTATCTCCTTCCCGGGGTGGAGTCAGCAAAGGGGCTTTTCACCTGAGATTGATCAGTTTATTGAGAAAAAGCTGCATCATCTGATACGGGTGGAAGATGTAGATGGTTTTCTGGAGATGGCTAAAAACAATCCGGAGCGCCTAATGGAAATGCAGGCCGAGGATCAGTCGAGAAGAGCGGCTAGGGGAGAGGCGCAAGGCCGGGAAGTTGTAGTGAGTGATATAAACTTGCCGGAATCTGAATTGCACGCCGTAATGAACCCCCAGGATTCGAATCATATTGTGATTGGCGTGATGCGACAAGATCCATCTTCATTTACGGCTCCACTTACCACCCCTATTTATTATACGCGCGATTTTGGCCAAAGCTGGGAGATGTCTTCTTTTCGGGGCGAATTTCCGGGTCTGGGATTATGGGCCGGAGGAGGTGATCCGGTATTAGTTTATGATAGCAAAGGCGTTATTCACTATACCTGGTTAGTTATTGATCTCAATACCGGGACTTTTAGAGCTACAATTGGTCTTTACCATATGACCTCGGCCGATGGTGGAGAGAATTGGGATTTTCAAGGCGTGACCGATGTTTCAAGTGATTTTGACCTCCTGACCTTTGATGGGATCGATAAGTTTGTGGATAAACAGTGGATGGCGGTAGATGATAGTGAAGGGAGTAACCGCGATAATGTTTACATGGCATATGTCGCTCTGGAATTCGATTCTACCAGTGTGAATTATGTGATGAACGTTGCTACCAAATATGCTGATAGCATGCAGTTTTCGGACCCTGTTATCATTAATCCGGAGGGGTTTTTATTCTCTCAATTTGCTAGCATTGATGTCGACCAAAGTGGTCGGGTACATGCAACCTTCGCGGGAAGTAAAGATTCCATCAATTATGGGATGTACCATACGTATTCTGAAGATGGCGGACAGAGCTTTTCCCGGCCCCGTTTGATTTCCCCGTTTACTCTGCCCGAATTGACTTATATCGATCCGGATTTTTCTATTGTTGGCGTTCAGGAACGCTTGTACGCCTGTCCGCACGTTATTACAGATCACAGTGAGGGACAAATTCATTCTGGCCGGATTTATTGTTTTTGGACGGCAAATGGCGTTCAAGATCCTAGAGGACTGGACTTAGACATTTATTATTCTTTTTCCGATGACGGTGGTTTGAGTTGGACGCCGGCTTTTGTGTTGGATTCCGAAAATGCAGTGGGTTCCCATCAATATTATTCCAGTATCAACACGACCCCCTCAGGTCGTATTGTTGCCACCTATTATGATCGACAGGCGGGGGGAGATGACCGGATGACGGATTACGTGCTGACGCAATCGGATGATGGCGGTATCAGTTGGACGGAACCTGTTGTTTTGACCGGAGCTTCCAGCGACTTCAGTGTAATCGGATCGGAAAATTCAGATTTCGGCATTGGAGAATATAATCAAACCTTGGTGACAGACTATCAGGCTATTCCGATTTGGGCTGACGGGAGAACAAATGATGGGAATATTAATGTATATGCTGCTTTTGCTCCATTCAATGAAGACTTTTCGGTCAGTGTGGAAAATTGGTATAATATCGGCACGAACTGGGAGGTAGGAGTTATGGCTCCCAATCCGGTTTCCACAGGTGATTGGGTGCGTTGGGATTTGCGCACCAAGAGCAACTCTGCTTTAGAGGTGCAGTGGATTAACCAAGCGGGACAACGCATGGGGATGGCCGAAAAGTTGCAGATACAGGGAGGTGTACAGCAACCTCTTGCGGTGAGAGCACCTATGGTTCCTGGAGTCTATTATCTGCAAATGAGATCAACGGATGGGATTCATGTTCAGAAAGTGGTCGTTCAGTAATATGTATTTCAAAGCCAAAACTTTTTATTCAATTTGGGCAATGGCCCTGTTCGTGCTTGCACTGACAGGCTGTTTCTCCGGAAAAAAATCGGAATCCGAATCGATGGTTTCGCCACCCGATATGCATACCAGTCAGATTTCTTTAGACTGGATTGGGGATTATATTGGAGTTATTCCCTGCGCGGATTGTCAGGGGATCTACTACCACCTAAGCATTTCTGAAGATGGCCTTTACCATATCAAGCGAATGTATTTAGGGGAATCCTATAAGATTTTGGTTGATCAGGGGCAGTTCAGTTGGACAGCGAGCGGGAATGCCATTCGGTTGGATGAAGGACAAGTATTTATAGTGCACGAAAATGCATTGCTGTATGCGGATCAGGACGGAAATCGAATTGGAGGAGAGTTTGCGAATCATTATCGTTTGCCAAAGGTCGATGTGGGGCCCCTAAGCGGGGATCCGCCAAGATCACTAACAGAATCGAAATGGGGAGTGGAGATACTTTTGAAACAGGGGGAGGAGAAATGGGAAACAAACCTTCCGAGCCTTGAATTTGAATCCCAAGGAAAACTGAGTGGCCGAGCGCAATGCAATAGTTATTTCAGCAACTATTCTGTGCCAGCCACTCAACGAATTGAGGTCGGTACGATTTCGAGCACGAAAATGGCTTGTCCTAAACTAGACGATGAAAGGGATTATATGGACGCATTGAATGATATGAGGTATTTTTTCATCTGGAATGATAAGCTCATGTTAATTAGCGATGAATTCTCCCCCCTTTTCCTTGCTCGATCGATATTGAAATAACTTTTGATTTGCAGAACAATTTCATATAAGCTACCTTTAATAATAGGTGGTTGTAAGCTGTTTATTATTACATTCAAAAACCAGACATTATAAAAGACAAGAAAACCAGCGAAATAATATTAACGATTGAGGGCGTGGACTTAATTGATTTGTTCGGCCATGAGAATCATAAGCTTAATCTACTTCGCAATGCTTATTCTGACATTCAAATCACCTCGAGAGGTGACAATGTCAGATTGAAGGGAAACAAGAAAGATACACAGAGTGCCAAGGCTCGGCTGGAGTTAATGGTCCGTATTTTGAAAGAGCAAGACGAGCTGCCAGAAGCTACAGTGAAAGAAATGCTGGCCGATTCGATGTCTTTTGAGAACAAACTTAGCCCTAAAAATCCGGGGAATGTTATTGTTCACGGAAGAGGAGGAAAGGCGATCAAAGCCAAAACCAAGAATCAGAAGCGATTGGTCGAGGCGACAGAAACCAATGACGTTGTCTTTGCCGTCGGCCCGGCGGGTACAGGGAAAACTTACACAGCAGTAGCTTTGGCTGTTCGAGCTCTCAAAAACCGAAGAGTTAAGAAGATCATCCTGACCCGCCCCGCAGTGGAGGCCGGGGAAAGTTTGGGGTTTCTGCCCGGAGACTTAAAAGATAAAGTGGATCCGTATTTGCGCCCCTTATACGATGCTTTAGACGACATGCTTCCAGTGGAAAAGTTAAGTTATTTTATGGCAAACCGGATCATTGAAGTGGCTCCGCTGGCTTTTATGCGCGGGCGAACACTGGATAATGCCTTTGTGATTTTGGATGAAGCTCAAAATGCGACTCTTTCTCAGATCAAAATGTTTTTAACCCGTCTTGGGCCTTCAGCAAAATACATTATAACGGGGGATTTATCACAGATTGATTTACCGTACCACGGTCATTCCGGTTTGCGTCAAGCTATAAGGATGTTAAGTCATTTGGACGAGATAGAAAAGATTGAACTCACCAACGCTGATGTAGTTCGACACCGCTTGGTTAAGCGCATCATCAGTGCGTTCGACAAGTTTGAAAGTAAACAGCGAAGAAAGAAATCGAGTAAGGAGGAAGAGTAGTCAAGAGTAAGAGTATTTTTGCCCTATGAAAATGATGGCTTGATGAAATGGTGTCTCCTTTCTCCTCCCCGACACATTCCCGATCAGATTAGCGTGGAGTTGCCCGTTTCCAAAAGCTTATATAATCGCTTACTTATCATTAAAGCCTTAGCTGCCGATTCCATTCCATTGAAATCCGGGCCCCGTCCTTCAGATTCTATTTTCTTAGAACGAGCGCTGGATCAGGTGAAAAGTGGTGCTACCACGATCAAAACTGGACCGGGCGGAACGACTTTTCGGTTTTTACTCGCTTATTTAGCCATTTCAGGCTATGAGGGAACGGTACAGGCATCCGGTAGCATGCTTCACCGACCTGTGGAGCCCCTGATTGACGCTTTAAATGCACTGGGCGCCAATATCCGGTATGTAGGGGCAAAACATGGTCCATCTATAATAATGAGTAAATCCAAACTGGTTGGAAAGAGGGTGAAGATAGATGGTAGTATCAGCTCCCAATTTATTTCCGCTCTATTAATGATCGGTCCTTACCTACCCGAAGGTCTCGAACTCCAAATCCAGAAGGCTATCGTCTCAGGTTCTTATATCCAAATGACGATCCAATTAATGCGACAATTCGGTATTCAGGTTCAGCAAAATGGCGATCGACTATTTGTTTCCCAGGGGGGCTACCGTTGGCCCTCACAAAAGCAAATTCAAGTGGAATCCGACTGGACTGGCGCATCTTACTTCTGGATGCACAGTCATGCACTAGGTATTCAGGAAATGCACTTGAAAGGACTGCATAGTAAAAGTCTTCAAGGCGATGCTCTACTTGCAGATTGGGTGAAGCAACAAGGAGGGGACTCTTTTTTCTCTGATCAGGGATGGACTTTTACCCATACTAAAGCGACTTCGCCATTTTTTGGGCATGAATTTGAAGGGCTTCGAATCCCCGATTTAGCTATGAGCCACATTTCACTGTATGCCTTTTTCGGTTATAGTATTTCCTATTCCGGGCTGACCACACTATTTCAAAAAGAAAGTAACCGCATAGATGCATTGCAGCGGGAATGGGCTAAATGGGGGGCAAGCTTGAGTTCTGATTCTGAAGGGCGTATTCACTTGGCGCCCTCTCACAAGAAAATGAATACGGAATGGCCACTTCTTTTTCACACCTACGAGGATCACCGAATCGCGATGTGTTTATCTGTTTTAGCTTCTCGGGGTGAGATTTGGATTGAGAATCCGGAAGTGGTAGAAAAATCTTTTCCAAATTTTTGGCAGGAACTGGAAAAGCTTGGATATAGAATTGAATTTAATACTTCTCCAAAATTTTAATTTCCACGCGCTGATTGAGCTTATTAGCGATCCGATTAACACTTTCTACGATCGGTTTGGTGTTTCCATAGCCTACGGGCACCACACGATCTTCTGCAATCCCTTTTGAGATCAAATAGTTACTTACTGATTCTGCTCTTTTTTGCGACAGGTTCAAAGCATACTCTTCTTTGGGTTTGAGGTTTGCATGGCCCCCGATTTCGATTTTTACATTCGGATAATAATCAAGGAAGCGATAAATTTCATCAACCACCTGCTTAGATTCTTCTGTGACATTCGTACTATCGGCATCAAAATGTAAGCTTCGAACCCGGATGGTTTGATCTTTACTTACTTTATCAATTTGTAGCTCGGGCATGATGGAAGGGGAGATGTACTCTCTTTTCGATAGCTTTTCTGTTTTGGCGACAGCTTTTGAGTCTTTGGATTCCAGCGGTTTTGCCGCCATATTTCGACTCGGATTCTCCTCATTTAAACTGTCTTCCCCGGAAGGAGCCTTAGAAATTTCCTCCGGGCAGGGAACCAACCTGATATCCGTTGCTTTATCCACCAATAAGTTTCCGTTGTAGGGGAATAAAACCGGTGTTTTATAAAAAGCCTCTAGAGTAATGGTCCTATAATCTGTATTGGGTTTCATCTCCACTGAGAAAGTGTTCCACTCAAAATTGGTGACGGGCGGGGATTCGTACAGAAGTTCTGATCGCCGGCAAATAGCTGTTCCGCCGTAGATTCGAAGAACTACGGGCTCGTCGTAATTTTCCGTTCTTCCTGTCATTCGACTTTGGCTAATGTAGATTTTGGACCGACAAAGTGAAATTTCCATTTCATAACACGACCCAGAGCGCATGGGAGCGGGTAAATACTGGCTAAGGCTTTCGTAGGTTTCATTGTCACGAACGACCATTCCCAGGTATGTATCTCCGTCCGCTGGCGGCTGCTGCACTTGCCAGTAGCTTAGTGAATCGGAAGCGGGATGCACATCAGTGGGAGATTCTCCAGGGAATCCGCAATCTCCCCATCCTCTCGGTGCTTGAGATTGCTTGGGAATATCTTCAAAAGACCCATTTGTAAGCGGTATAATATCCTGTCCAAATACCGATAAGTCACATGTAAGGAGAATTACTCCCATCCCGAGCAGTCTTACGAACTGGTGGAGCATAATTTCTGCATTTTTCATGATAACGTTAACCTTTCGGTAAAAAATATACGGACGAAGATAAAAATGCTTGCTATGAAAATGCATTTAGGCCGGTAATATCAAGTCCGGTAATGAGCAAATGAACGTCATGAGTACCTTCATAAGTCAGCACCGTCTCTAAATTCATCATATGCCTCATGATCGGATATTCGTTCGTGATCCCCATGCCACCATGAATTTGGCGTGCTTCACGAGCAACCTCAAGGGCCATGTGTACATTATTTCTCTTTGCCATAGAAATTTGAGCCGGACTGGCTTTTTGTTGATTTGCCAAGGCTCCGAGTCTCCATGCCATAAGTTGGGCTTTAGAAATTTCAGTGATCATCTCAGCCAATTTTTTCTGTTGCAGTTGGAATTGCCCAATCGGCTTCCCAAACTGTTCGCGTTCCTGAGAGTATCTCAAAGAGCTATCATAACAATCAAGAGCAGCTCCTATTGCGCCCCAGGCAATTCCGTAACGAGCTTTGGACAAGCAGGAGAGGGGCCCTTTCAGACCTTCCACATTGGGAAGTACATTCGATTTAGGGACTTTAACATCTTCAAATACAAGTTCGCCGGTAATTGAGGCCCGGAGAGACCATTTCCCGTGAATCTCAGGTGCAGAAAACCCATCCATATCTTTTTCTACGATAAGTCCAATAATTTTTCCGTCTTCTCTTTTAGCCCAGACTACAGCTAGATCCGCTACTGGAGAGTTTGTGATCCACATCTTTGCGCCATTTAACACATAGTGATCCCCGGCATCCTTCACGTTAGTTATCATTCCACTGGGATTGGATCCATGATCGGGTTCAGTCAAACCAAAACAACCAATCAATTCGCCAGAGGCTAGTTTAGGTAAATACTTTTGCTTTTGCTCTTCATTACCAAACCTAAAAATGGGGTACATAACAAGACTACCCTGAACTGATGCCATAGAGCGAATACCCGAATCTCCTCGTTCCAATTCCTGCATGATTACACCATAGGCCATTTCATCCATTCCGCCACCACCATACTTGGCAGGGATAGAAGGTCCGTAGGCTCCAATTTCGGCCAAGCCTTTGTATAAGTGTTTGGGGCATTCGGCACGTTCAGCATAATCCTCAATAATAGGCGAGACTTCAGATTTTACCCAATCTCTTACGGATTGTCGGGCTAGCAGATGATCTTCTCCGAGGAGTTCGTCTATATTGAAGTAATCGTGGTGCTGGTATTTATCTTGTGATTTCGACATATTTTTATGGATATTTGTTATATTGTTCAAGTCTTATAAGGGCCAAAATTAATAAAAGTTTCATCAATGGTGAGCCGAATTGGATTAGAAGGTATGGAGTTTTATGCTGCTATTGGATACTATTCTCAGGAGCGGCTAGCTCGGGGCAGGTTCACTATAGATGTTCAAATAGAAGCAGATACAACGGCTGCAGCAAAGACAGATGATTTGTCTGCCACTATAAACTATGAACGTGTTTATGATTTATGTGCCGCTCATATGGAAGGTGAATATGACTTAATTGAGACAGTTGCTCACGAAATAGGGGTTTCGATTAAATCCAGGTGGCCAGAGATTAAAGAGGTTTGGATTCGCGTTTCAAAATGGAATCCTCCGCTGGCAGGTCCGATTTCCCGCACATTTGCAGAAATAAAAATAGATTAACTATGAAACAGACAATATTATTCGTTTTCATTCTTCTCGTTACTTTTGGATGCGATCCAAAGACCATTACTGACGCTTTGGGAAGTGGGGGTGGTTCAGTGACTGAACAAGAAGTCGCTCGAGGTTTGAAAGAGGCATTGACCCAGGGTGTCGTCAATGGGGCCGCTGAACTTGCCCAGGAGAATGGATATCTTTCAAGCCCATACAAAATACTTTTACCAGAAGAAGCAGCCAAAATTGTAGACAAGCTCAAAGTGGTGCCTGGATTTAGAAATGTTGAAAATGAGCTTGTTCTTCGTATGAATCGGGCAGCAGAAAAAGCCGCCACTTCCGCGCGGCCGATTTTTACAAGTGCGATTCGGAAAATGACGATTAAGGATGCCTGGAATATTCTCCGCGGGGAGGATAATGCGGCTACAACGTATCTAGAGAGAACCACATATTCTCCACTTTACAACTCCTTTCAGCCCGAAATCCTTCAGGCACTGAATGAAGTCAATGCCGTGGATTATTGGGAGCGCGCTGTCAATAAGTACAATAGCCTTCCTTTCGTGACGGAAATGAATCCTCGTTTAGATGATTATGTAACTGAAAAAGCTCTCATAGGTCTTTTTTCTAAAATCGAGATCGAGGAAGCAAAAATACGCAAAGAGCCTGTAGCTCGCACATCAGATTTGTTAAAACGGGTATTTTCCCAGCAAGACTAGAGTCACAACCGCTCGATAGGGAATGACACTGAGCGCTAGGAAGGATCTAAGTAGTTCGGCTCCGCCCATCAAGGCGCCTTCGCTATGTAACCTTATATTGCCGAAGACATGGGCAAAGGTTATAGTCTTAGTCTACAGCGATTTTATGGTGGGGATATTTATACACAAAGCCTCTTTATTCTTAATAATCAGCTCAAGTTGGAAAGAAGGATTCACCTCAGTGGGGAACTAGGGTTGGATTTCAACTCTCAGTCAGTCTGATCTGTAACCCTATACTTTCATTTTTTTGAAGTGTCCATTCGGTTGGTTAGTTTTTGGACGACTTTAAATTCGCTGAGGAATGTTCGGGCTACCACTCGGAAAATAGTATAAGTAGGAATAGCTAACACCATTCCCAAAACTGCGCCCAATCCAATTAAAACGCCGACCTGGGCAGCTAATAATACCACGATGAAAATTTCGAGAGGGTGGGCCATGACTCGGTTGGAGAAAATAAAAGGTTGTAAAATGAGATTATCCAACAACTGCATCAACGCAAAACTTATGGACACCTTGATGAGTAGCGGCAGCATCATATCGTAAAAAGGTAGCTCGCTATTGGTAACTAGAGTAATAGCTAACGCAAAACCAGCGCCCAGAGCAGGTCCCAAGTATGGGATTAAATTAAAAAGAGCAGCAATAATCCCAATCAAGAATGCATTTTTCAGTCCAATGATGCTGAGTGCTATGGTTATGAACAGGGTGATGACTGTCATCTGAAGGAGTACACCCTGAAAGTATCTCTGCAATAAATACACGGTATCTTCTAGAGTATTTCTTACTCCTTCTTCATATTCATTTGGTACAAGTGTGATCACGAACTGGACAAACATGCCTCGTTCCTGTAGAAAGAAAAAGGAAATGAATAAGACCGAAAAAATGCCAATAAGTATTTCCGAAGCCCATCCAAATATTTGAGTAAAAACGCTTCCAATTTGGTTAGGAACGAACCAAGTATTAAAAATATTAATTACCATGTCGTAGGAAAAATCCTCTTCCAGCTCAATCCCTAAGTTCGTCAGGAACACCTTGAGTCGCTCCAGTGGCTCCTCCAAAGCAGATGCCATGGCAGCATAATCAAAACTGGCTAAGCGAACAGCCTGATCGATAAGGACTGGAGCCAATAATGAAACCAATAAGATTACAGATCCTAAAAAAATAAGAAGGGTTAGAATAGCGGAAAGAGGCGGTCCCCAGTTAAACCTTTTCAATTTTAACCGATGTAGAAAAACCTTCATTAGGGGTTGCCCGATTAAAGAAAGTATAAAGGCTAGAAAGAGATATAAAATAATGCTAAAGAAGAAATACAGGCAAAACGCAAATATGACCAATGAAAATAATAAAAAGAGATATCTCCTATTTCTGAACATGCATCAAAAGTAGAAGTTCTAAGTAGATTATGCAAGATATTTAAGACCACTCATTATTAGTCATAATATTTCCATGTGTAAAATCAAGTTTAAAGCACT
>CAZVFU010000014.1:0-37331 GCA_964626595.1 uncultured Saprospiraceae bacterium | reverse complement strand
TGCGAATATTATTGTTAAAAAGAGACTGATGAAAATGAATTAAAAATAAAAAGGGAAAGAACCTCTCAGTCCTTTCCCAAACTACAAACTACAATGAAAGAGAGTTTTTAGTCATTTGAGCTTGTGATGGCAATGTTATAGACCACAAGACCAAATCCTATTTTATTAACAGCATCAGCAATATTGTAAAACAGGTCAACGCTAGATGGCTCCCAACCTAGAGCGATGTTTAACCACCCGCCTTCCATACACATATAACCGATGGGGTAAATAGCCCAACCCACAAGTACAAACCAGGCTAAAGTTCGCACGCCTCGTTCTACAGTCGGATTACCACTATTTTTTGACAATTGCGCAACTTCTCCAAACCAGGCAGTGTACAAAATATAAAGATAACCAATAGTCGAAATGACGCCCCAGGTTACCGAGTGACTCGTACTTCCACCTTCCGGATTAAAAGCTTCACCGATATAACCGGCCACGAGCATTAAAACAGATGCTAAAATGAGTTTCCATAATAAACCTAATTTTGCTCCTGCTGCTTTTGTGAGCAAATAAAATTCCACACACATCAAAGGAACCGTAAGCGTCCAATCAATATAGCGAAGCGCAGTGGGATTCTCACCTGTCATCGCATAATAGTCACGCATGTAATAATAGTGCACTGCGGCTATACCGGTGATCAGTCCTGAAACAAGAAGTGACGTTTTCCACTTCTTAGCTACAGTCCCTCTTTCAAAAAAGAAAAAAACTGAAGCAGCAAACATAGCCATGTACCCCGTGAAAAATGTAAACGCTACGGGATCGTCTTTGGGAATTGATAATGCATCGAGTAAAAACATAAGTAACAGTTTTGGTTTTGGTCCTACTCATCTGGCTTTTCGGAATCGCCCCGTTTTTAAGGTGGTATCTGGACTCCACGTAAAACTTTATATTTTGCCATGCTAGGACATTATGACATTTTCCACATATCCAAAATATACATGTAGAATAAAAAAAGCATGTATTTGTTTATAGCAGTTATATATTCGAATTGAAATCGACTTAAAATGTTAATTGAAAGACAGTTCTCACAAATTTTATGGTTTTCAACAAACATTATATAACCCGAAGCTGTTTCTCAGTCTTTTTCTTTTCTCATACCATTAAATGATCTTATATTCGTTCTTACCTAAAGTGAAAACATGAATATTTTTGAAAAGTATAACGTTCGCTCATTAAATAACTTAGACCTCTTAGCGCAGCAGGTCGTTGAAGGCTTCATTATAGGTTTACATAAAAGCCCATTTCACGGGTTTTCAGTTGAGTTTGCAGAACATCGCCTTTATAATCAGGGGGAATCCACCCGAAACATTGATTGGAAGGTGTTTGCACGGACTGATAAGTTATTTACAAAGAGATATGAGGAAGAAACGAACCTGCGATGCCAAATCATCATAGATCAATCCTCGTCAATGCACTTTCCAGCCTTGCAAGACCTCAATGAAGGAGAAATCAATAAATTCCAGTTTTCCTGTCTGGCTGCAGCATCACTCATGAACCTTTTGAAAAAGCAACGAGATGCTTTTGGCATAAGTCTTTTTGACGAAGAGATCAATGTACATAGTCCCACAAAATCGAGTACATCTCACTATCGGTTGATGCTTACTTACCTTCACCGGGCACTGGAAGGTCCGCAAATACATAAAACAACTGCAGCTGCTGAAGCCCTGCATCATGTGGCGGAGCGAGTACACAAAAGATCGCTAATCATCGTATTTAGCGATATGTTAGATCGAATGGATAATACAGATGAACTCTTTGCTGGCTTACAGCATTTAAAACACAATAAGCATGAAGTTATTCTGTTTCACACAGTACATAAAGAAAAAGAAGTAGACTTGGCCTATGCCAACAGGCCTTATATATTTGAAGACGTGGAAACCGGAGAAAAAATAAAAATTCGCCCCAAAGAAGTACATAAAAAGTATTCGGAAAGTCTTCGGGCTTATCGAGATGAATTAAAAATGAAATGTCTACAATATAAAATTCAGTTTGTAGAAACGGATATTCAAAAAGGTTTTGAACAAATTCTTCAATCTGTATTGATCCAACGAAAAAAGATGAAAGTTACCTAATTAGCTTATGTCAAAAAAAGGAAGAATTGATAAATGGCTTTGGTCAGTTCGCATTTTCAAATCCAGAACGCAAGCAAATACAGCATGTAAATCTGGAAAAGTAAAATTGGAGGGCGAAAAAGTAAAACCATCGCAATCTATTGAAGTAGGCGAAGTCTTAGAGGTCAAAAAAAATGGGTTTGACTATATATTTAAAGTGGATAAGATTATCCAAAAACGAGTAGGTGCTCCCATAGCTCAGGAATGTTATGAGAACTTAACATCAGAGGATGAGCTGAATAAGTATAAGGATTGGTATATTGGGAAAGGTCAAACTGAACGACGGGAAAAAGGGGCAGGAAGACCTACCAAAAAAGAAAGAAGAGAATTAGAAGCCTTCAAAAAAAAATGGAAGCGGTAAATTTTATACTACTTCCATTATTATGAGCTTCCTCATTTATTTTACAAGCATAGCTGACACCTTCGCATTTTTTCCTCCTTCAGAATAGTCGTAAAACCCTTCTTTCGTTTTTCGACCTAACTTATTTGCCTCTACCATATTTACTAATAAAGGACAGGCAGCATATTTGTCCAGCTTAAAACCATCGTATAATACTTCAAGAATGGACAAGCAAACATCCAGCCCAATAAAGTCAGCCAATTGTAAAGGACCCATGGGATGAGCCATTCCCAATTTCATAATCGTATCGATTTCTTCAACGCCAGCTACCCCCTCATGCAGGGTGTAAATCGCTTCATTTATCATTGGCATCAATATGCGATTGGCAACAAAGCCTGGATAGTCGTTTGCCAGCACAGGCACTTTTCCAATGTCCTCACTAAGGGAAACAACCGCCTGAGCTACTTCATCGGAGGTACTGTAACCACGAATAACTTCCACCAATTTCATAATGGGCACTGGATTCATGAAATGCATTCCAACAACACGATCTGGCCGATCTGTCACAGAAGCAATCTTGGTTATGCTAATAGAGGAAGTATTTGTCGCCAAAATAGCATCATCATTAGCCATTTGACTCATTTGCTTAAAAATACTCAGTTTCAAGTCTACATTTTCTGTTGCCGCTTCAACAATCAAATCCGCTTCTTCTACCGATCCTTTCATTGAGGTATGCCATTTTAAACGCTGCATAGTAGAGTCTTGTAGTTCAGAAGAAATTTTTTCCTTCTTAACCATGCGTGCCAAATTATTTGAAATCGTTTCTTTAGCAGCATCTAATGCCCCTTGGTTCACGTCAACAATATTTACAACATACCCATTCATTGCAAAAACATGAGCGATTCCATTTCCCATTGTTCCGGCTCCAATAACAGTTATATTTTTCATAATAGATTATTTTTTGAGATGACGAAAATAAGGAAAATGGAATGAAAAAGGGAATACTCAAAAATGAATCAGAAATACTTTACCTTGACTCCATATTAAAACTCTATCCAAATTTAAATAAAAATGGAAAAGGACAGCTTCACTATTTTTTACATCACTCACGAAACTAAAGAAAGCGCTCGAAATTTCATTAATCACTGTCTATCAGAAAAATGGATCGCATGTGGAAATGTCTTTGCCATAGATAGTAGCTACTTTTGGAAAGAAAAAGTGATTTCTGAAGACGAGTATGTGAGTATAGTGAAAACAGGAAACCACCTGATTGACAGCTTTATGAATTTCGCCGAGAAAACCCATCCCTACGAAACACCCTGTTTACTGCATTGGAAAGTAAAAGCTAATCCGGCTTATACAAAATGGATTTACGACTCGGTAAAAGCTATTGACTAAGCTATTCTTGTTTTACATCATGTGACATTAAAGAAGCCTTGAGAAATTCGTCAATATCTCCATCCAACACCGCCTCAGTTTGAGGAGTCTGATGTTGGGTCCGGTGATCTTTCACCCTCCGATCATCTAAAACATAAGAGCGAATTTGCGAACCCCATTCATTGGCCATTTTTCCCGCTTCCACCTTGTCCTTTTCAGCTAGCTGCTCTTGAATTTTCTTTTCATACAGCCTGGACTTCAGCATTTGCATGGCTTTATCCCTATTCATGTGCTGAGACCGCTCTTGCTGGCACTCGACCACGATGCCCGAAGGGGCATGAGTTACTCGAACCGCCGATTCCGTTTTGTTGACATGCTGGCCTCCGGCCCCACTCGATCGAAATGTATCCCAACTTAAATCAGCTGGGTTAATCTCAACCTCGATCCGATCATCGACCATTGGATGGACAAAAACAGAAGCAAAAGAAGTCATCCGTTTCCCCTGCGCATTAAAAGGACTGACTCGAACCAAACGATGGACTCCGTTTTCATTCTTTAAAAGGCCATATGCATAATCCCCATCAATTTCAATTGAAACACTCTTGACTCCAGCTACATCACCGTCTTGGATATTGAGAACAGATACCTTATAGCCGTTCTTTTCTGCCCACATGACGTACATGCGCTGCAGCATGGCTGACCAGTCGCAACTTTCTGTTCCTCCTGCTCCGGCATTGATTTCAAGAACACAACTGAGTTCATCTTCAGGTTTATTCAATGTCGATCGAAACTCAACATCCTCCAGCGTACTCACCGCCTTATTATAAGTTCTCTCAACTTCTTCCTCGGAACCCTCACCTTCTTGCAAAAACTCATATAAAACCTCAACCTGCTCGACCTCTTCCCGAACTTTATCGTATAAAGAAATCCAGGACTTCTCGCGTTTAATGTCCTTCATCAAAGATTCAGCAGCAACGGGATCATTCCATAGATCAGGTGCAGCCGCACGCATCTCAAAATCTTCTAAATCACGTTTTCGTCTATCGACGTCAAAGATACCTCCTTAACAAAAGCAAGCGTGCTTTTAGGGCATCCAACTGATCAGATGTCATAGTTCAAAATTTTATTGGAATTGATAAATGCTCAATTTATTCTTCCATGATATCTACGTAAAACAACAAGTCCGAATTAGGGGGTATAGGTCCGCTTTCCGCATCGCCATATGCTAAGTCGGAAGGGATAAATAATAGGCCAATATCGCCACGCTTGAATTCGAGCAAGCCTTCATCCCATCCTTGAATGACACGCCCTACTCCTACTTCCAAGGGCAGAGGCTGGCCTCGATCCAAGGAATTGTCAAATTCATCGCCTGTTTCAATTAAACGACCCACATAATGAACGTTGATTCGATCATTTTTCATCACTGGAGCACCCATTCCCTCATCGAGAACCACGAATTCCACCCCATTCTCAGTCGTTTCCAGGTCGGCAATTGTACCTTCTTTATACATTTTCAAATACTCATCTAATAGAGAGTCTACCTGAAGCTTCTGAGCTGCTTGAGCCTCACGCTTTTCAGATTGCTCGAGCATATAAGTTTCCTCATCAATTATTTGATTCATTTTTATGTGATAAACAATACCCTCTTCAGTAATATTGGGATCACCCTTAGCCTCTGGTGGCAAAGAATCCATAGGAACATATATTGAAACACTATCATCTACGGATAGGGTTTTCAATACCTCACTTATGGGGTCCGTATCCCCGGCGTTAAGCTGCATCGTTTGCTGCATAGGTTCTGGAACCACTTGATTATCTCCAGAATAAATATTAATGGTGTAATCCACGAAATCGCTAGCCTGTGCGCGTCCGTCAGTTAATGGATTCTGCACGTGGTACTCTACTTCATACCCAGCTACTACTTTATTTTTCTCCTGAGTTTCACATGAAGAAAACAAAGCAAGCGCTAAAAAAGACAAGATAATTGTTGTTCGCATAATTGGTTTGGTCTACATTATAAAATTGAACGTCCCACATATTGAGGAAGAACTTTCTTAAATTTATCTACTGCATTTTGAAGAGGTTGTTTTACAGCCCCTCCAGAAGCATTTTTATGGCCACCTCCGTTGAAGTGTTTTCTAGCCATCTCCTGAACAGAAATATCCCCCTTCGAACGAAGCGAGTATTTCGTTATTGTTGGCTGTTCCGTAATAAAGGCCGCCAATCGAATATGAGGCATGGATAGCATATAATTCACGATCCCCTCTGTATCTCCACGGCTGATAGAAAATTGTTTATAGTCTGTTCTCGAAAGCGAAATAATAGCCGTGTCATAATCCTCTAAAACTTCCATTCGCTCATATAACGAATAACCTAACAGACGTAATTGTTTTTCAGTATAACTATTAAAAATATGATCTGTAATCATATCGTCCCGAACACCGGAAGCTATGAGACGGGAAGATAATTCAAAAAGACGGGCTGTAACCGAATGACGAAACCGCCCGGTATCTGTCAAAATACCCGTGTAGCAGGCTTCTGCAACCTCCCTGTCCAGTCGCTTATCCGCCCCCATCATCTCTAAAAACTCAACGACCAATTCACAAGTAGAACTCGCTGAAGGGTCAGAATAAACTTCATCTGCAAAGGGCTCAGGATCTATATGATGATCAATTAAGAATACGGGAACATCATTGCGTTGGGATAGAATTTCCCCCATTTTATCGATCCGGTCTAAACTGTTAAAGTCACAGCAAATGGCCAAATCTGCATTTTCCAAAACCCGTTGGCAGGCCTCTGCCTCCATGTCGTAGATCAAAATATCCTTTGCACCGGGCATCCATTCAAAATTTGCAGGATACTCACTGGGCAAACACACCTTCACACTATGCCCTCTAGCCATAAAATAAGACCGCAATGCCAAAGTTGAACCCAAAGCATCCCCATCGGGATTCCGATGAGATAGTATCACTATGTCTCGCGGACGGGAAATCCATTCAGAAATGACCTCAATATTTGGGCGTATCAACATGGCCGCAAAGATGCAAATTTTAAGTTATACCACAAGAATTTTATACCACTATCCATTTCCCTATCCATATTTAGGGCGCGCCCGGCATATGGCATGGCCTATGCCGGACCGGGCTATTCGGCACTCGGTCTGGAGTGCTGGCACTCCAGACGGCTATCGCCTGCCTACTATCCCTCGCGCTTGCGGCCTGCCGGCCGCTGAAAATAGATATATAAACCTCTTACGTGACATTCGTCGAGCTCTGATATACATACGTCCATATAAATTCTCTCCAAATTCAAAATGTATATCTTTGTGCGAGCGTTATTCATTCAACGATATAAATCAAAACTGAAAACAAAGACATATGAAAAAAGCGATCATTTTAATCAGCTTCGTCCTACTTGGGGTATTAAGCACTTTTGCACAAGCACCTGAGAACTGGTATAACTTAGCTTTTGATACGGATAGTGTATATGGAGCAGAAACCGAAAAAGCATACGAATTACTGAAAGGAAAAGAAGGTAAAGAAGTCGTCGTTGCTGTTATCGATTCCGGAGTCGATGAAGAACATGAAGACCTTGCTAATATCATGTGGGTCAATCCTGCTGAAGTAATGGGGTCAGGACAAGATGATGACAACAATGGATATGCAGATGATATGCATGGCTGGAATTTCATCGGAGGTCCTGAAGGGAATGTAGACCAGGACAATCTTGAGGTCACACGATTATATCGTATGTATGAAGAAAAATTTAAAGACGTAACGAATCCGACTACCCTCGGAAACAAAGAGAAACAAGAGTATGCTCGTTACCTGAAAGTAAAACGAGATACCGAAAAAGGACAGGAAAGTGCAGAGAAAAACCTTGAACGTTATAAGGCCCAAAAGACAAACATCTTTAATGGTCTGAAAGACCTGGAAAAAATAGTTGGCCAGCAGCCGATCACCCTCAAAATGCTGGAAGAGGTCCAAACCGAAGGGAATTCTGCTCTCGCTCTAGTTATTAATATAGCGAAGAACGGACTCGAATCTGAGAGCGAAGAAGAAATCACCGTTGACTACATCAGAAATGCAGTAGAAGAAGGCCTTAGCGGCGCTATCGATCATTTCGACACCCAGGCGAACTACCACTATAATCCGGAATTCAACCCCCGCCCCATCGTGGGAGATGATTATAGCGATCCCTACCAGCGTGATTACGGAAATAATGATTACGAAGGTCCGGATGCCTTTCATGGCACTCATGTATCAGGCATCATAGCCGCAGAGAGAAATAATGGGATTGGCATCAACGGTGTAGCTGATATGGCGAGAATTATGACCGTACGAGCCGTTCCAAACGGTGACGAAAGAGACAAAGATGTAGCTTCAGCCATTATATACGCTGTGGACAATGGAGCTTCTGTAATCAATATGAGCTTTGGTAAAGGTTATTCCTGGAATAAGAAGCTTGTGGATGAGGCTGTGAAATACGCGGCCAAAAAAGATGTGCTTTTAGTACACGCAGCAGGAAATAGCGCTCAAAACAATGACAATACCAACAACTTCCCCAACGACAGTTACAAGAAAGCATGTTGGTTTTGCAAAAAAGGAGCTTACGACAACTGGATTGAGGTCGGTGCTCTTAGTAATACCACAGACGAAAATTTGCCAGCCAGTTTCTCTAACTATGGTAAAGAAGAAGTTGATTTATTTGCTCCGGGTGTAGCTATATACTCAACGATACCTGATAATGAGTACCGGAATGCACAGGGAACTTCCATGGCTGCCCCGGTAGTAGCTGGTGTAGCCGCTCTTTTGCGATCTTATTTTCCGGAATTGACGGCAAAACAAGTAAAAGAAATTCTATTGGAAAGTGCCACGCGCATTGATATGGACGTGAAGAAACCAGGAACACAGGACTTGGTTCCATTTTCCAGCTTATCCGTTACCGGAGGTACCGTAAATGCATATGAAGCTGTAAAACTGGCCATGGAAACTAAAGGCAAAAAGAAGATTAAGAAAGGAGCATAATTCGAATTACTCGGAATGCTAAAAAAGGAGCCGGTCTGATTAGATCGGCTCTTTTTTTTATCGAATGACAATTTTTTGAACGACTTCCTGCCCCATCTCTTCGTTGAGATTGGACATTAATTGTTCCCGGCCTAACTGCAGTTCGTGGCGCAAAACAGAAGAGGTCAATTTTATAAAAAGAGTCCCTTTAGAAAAATAAATTTTATGGGTATACCCATTTATCATAGGTCCCATACATTTCTTCCAGGCTTGTTTTAGGCGTTCAGACTGGATTTTTTCAGACCAGCTATCTCCCCTATCCACCATCTTTTTAAGGAGATCACCAATTTTATTCTCATTTCCTTTACCCATGTCTATAATCTCTTATTCTTCTTCCATCATTCGTTGGGATGGGATTTCAATCAACTGAAAAGGGATACTATTCATTTGGAATAATTCAGAGACCCTTGTCTTATCTGTATCCGTCAAAAATATTTGACCAAAATCCATTTCAACAACCATCTTCATCAGTGAAGATAGTCGATTGCGATCTAACTTTTCAAAAAAATCGTCTACAAGTAGAATAGGTTGCTTATTAAGTTTTTCATACAACCATTGAAACTGGGCTGTTTTTAAAGATAGAATAAATGACTTTTGCTGACCTTGAGATGCCCTAATCTTCAAAGGAGCCCCATCAATAAGGACTTTCATATCATCTTTATGCACGCCTTGAGCTGTACGCTGAAGCACCATATCCTTTTCCAAATTTTCTTCTACCCATTCTGAAAAGGAGGCTTTGTGAAGAGGCGATCGGTAAACGCAACTCACACTTTCATTTTTACCGGAGATGAACTGATGCCGCTCTTGCACAGCCGGACTAAAAGAGGACATAAAAGATTCTCTTTTTCGAAAAATATAAGTGGCTGGAGAGTCCATCTGATGCCCCATAGTTCTCAATAAGGTCTTGTCCAGCAATCGAGAGTCGTCATATTTTTTCAGATACGCATTCCGTTGTTTTAACAAGCGCCTGTATTCCATAAGAGCCTGTAAATACTTTTTATCGTATTGGCTGAGTGTGAAATCCATAAATCGCCTTCGCTCCTTGCTCCCACTCAAAAACTCTATAATATCGTCTGGGGAAACCACGACCAAAGGTATTTTACCTAAATGATCTGATAAACGCTCATACACCTTATCATTCCAGGATAGTTCTTTCCCACTGCCCATTTTATAGGTTAGAGCGATGTCATGATTTTCACCAGGATCTACCTCTATAGTGCCCTGAACCCGAAAAAAGTCAGCTCCCGCCTTCACACATTGTTTGTCGGTACTTTGAAAATAACTCTTCCCCCAACAACAATAACTAATGGCATCTAATAAGTTTGTTTTGCCAACACCATTTGGCCCTGTAATGCACACTACCCGGTTCGAAAAATCGAAGGTGGACTGAGCATAACTCTTGAAACTCCAAAGACCAATTTTTTGAAAAATCAAAATTTTATTTTTCCATGGCAAAGGTAATTACGCGGTAATAAAGCAGACTATAATGCCAAGCTGTTTTGCCATGTCACTTTGCCGTCGTATTTTTACATCACAAAAATATAAGGAAATGGCAGAAGTTGCAGATAAAAAGAAAAAGACTAAGAAAACAAAGTACGATAAGAAGACCTATTTGGGCTGGTATGAAACCATGCAGCGTATTCGTCTTTTTGAAAATAGAGCCCTACAAATGTACGGTCAAAATAAAATACGCGGGTTCTGTCATGTTTACATTGGTCAGGAAGCCATTGCAGGTGGTATGACAACCGCTTTGCGAGCTGATGATTCGGTGATTACTGGATATCGACAGCACGGTACGGCTATTTCCAGAGGTATTTCGACGAAAGAGGCTATGGCTGAACTGTATGGAAAGGCTACGGGAATAAATAAAGGGAAAGGGGGATCCATGCACTTTTTCTCTAAAAAGCATAAGTATTTTGGTGGAAATGGAATCGTAGGAGCTACCATTCCCATTGGCACGGGTATTGCCCTTGCCGAACAATACAAAAAAACAGATAATATCTGCGTCACAATGTTTGGTGATGGTGCAGCACGTCAGGGAAGTCTGCATGAGTCTTTCAATATGGCGATGACATGGAAGCTGCCGGTTCTATACATTTGCGAGAATAATAATTATGCCATGGGAACGTCCGTAAAGCGCACCTCAAATGTCCATGACATCTACAAGCTCGGATCAGCCTACGATATGCCGAGTGAACCCGTAGATGGGATGGATGTAGAGAAAGTACATGAAGCCATTGAAAAAGCAGTAAAACACATTCGCGATGGGAAAGGCCCATATTTCCTCGAGATCAAAACATATCGATATAAAGGACATTCCGTTTCCGACCCTGCGACATACCGAAGTCGCGATGAGGTAGATGAGTATAAAGAAAAAGACCCTATCAAACAGTTGGAAGCGCGAATCCTCGATAATGATATTGCGACCAAAGACGAAATCAAGGAAATTAAGGACCAACTTAAGGATGAAATTAAAGAGGCCTTAGAGTTTGCAGATGAGTCTGAGTTCCCAGATGCTTCCGAGCTATATACACATAATTACGTTCAGGAAGACTACCCTTTCATTAAGGACTAATCATTAAAGTCGAAACCCGATATCTGAAAAGTTTCTAATGATCCTGAAACATTAGAAACTTTTCTTATTTTTGCACCAAATTTTAGAAAATGGCGAGAAGAAAAAAAGAATCCGAAGATACTTTAGTAGATCTACTGGAACTGAGAAACTCCTTAAAAAGTAAGGTAGAAAAATATCAGAATGTAATTCTAGGTGTCGTCCTGGGACTCGTTGTATTGGTGGGTGGATACATTATATATCAAAACGTAATTTTAGCTCCAAAGGAAAAAAATGCTGCTGAGGCCATGTTTCAAGCTCAGTTTCAATTTGAGCGCGATTCGTTTGCTAGAGCTCTCGCCAACCCCGGTGGCGGATACGAGGGTTTTCTGGATATAATTGATAATTACGGAGGCACAAATGCTGCAAATGGAGCACATTATTATGCTGCCGTATCTTATCTTCATTTAAATGAATTTGATGAAGCACTATATTATATCGATAACTTCAGTGCAGATGGAACCATGACTAAAATCATGAAGCATGGAATTACGGGTGATATATATACAGAACGATCTGAGTGGGAAAATGCTATTAAATCCTACCAAAAAGCCACATCGTATGATAACAACCTATTGACCCCATATTACCTTAACAAACTGGCCCTTTTGCAGGATAACCAGGGTATGAAAGAGAAGGCCAGGAAGACTTTTGAAAGAATCAAAACAGAATTTCCCGAAAGCCAGGAGGCAAACACGGCTACTAAATACCTTGCCCTTCAAAATTAAAATCTTAAAAAGCTGCTCAAAAGAGCAGCTTTTTTTATATTCATAAGATGGCAAAATCAACGAAAAAACAGAATTTATCTTCGACTAACCCCGAAATTTCTATCGAGGGGAAAGATATGAGGATTGGAGTCATAACTTCACGGTGGAATGATGAAGTAACGGAAAAATTAAAATCCGGTTGCCATTCGACCCTGATAAAATATGGGGTTAAAGATGATGATATCTTTCATTTATACGTACCCGGCTCATACGAATTACCTCAGGGTGCTCGGATTATCATGACGAAACATCGAAAGCTAGATGCTATCATTTGCTTAGGGTGCGTCATCAAAGGCGAAACGGACCATAATGACTATATCAACCGCGCCGTTGCATCAGGACTTATGCAATTAGGCTTAACCAGTGGCGTTCCTTGTGTTTTTGGAGTGCTTACGCCGAATACTATGGAACAGGCGTTGGCTCGCTCAGGAGGAGCACATGGTAACAAAGGCGACGAAGCTGCATTAACTGCCCTTCAGATGGCCTCTCTCTCCCAGAAAAACGGACTGCCCGCCCATAAAATCGGATTTGGAATATGAAAATAAGTATCATTCATTCAGGACTATTTAAACTCGACGGTGGAGCCATGTTTGGAGTGGTTCCCAAACAGCTGTGGACGCGAAAAATGGAAGCGGATGACAAAAATATGTGTACCTGGTGCATGCGCTCGCTTCTGATTGAAACAGGAGATCGAAAGATTTTAGTGGATACGGGAATTGGAGATAAGCAAGATGAAAAATTTAGATCCCATTTCCACCCCCATGGACCTCAGATCCTAACCTCCCTGAAAGAAAAAGGCGTTTCACCATCCGACATTACAGACGTTTTTCTTACGCATTTCCACTTTGACCATGTAGGTGGGGCAGTAAGCCGAAATACTAAAGGCGAACTCATACCCACTTTCCCCAAGGCTCAATATTGGACAAACGAGGAACATTATAATTGGGCTTTTAATCCCAATGCTCGTGAAGCCGCATCATACCTCAAAGAAAATTTTGTTCCTCTAAAAACTCATGGTGTCTTAAATTACATCGAATGTAAGGATGGAGATGAATGGATTCCAAATATTAGAATCCGGTATGTCAATGGCCATACTCGATCCATGATGCTTTTGGACATGAATGTCAATGGACAGCGAGTTCTGTACGCTGCAGACCTTATCCCCTCATTTGCGCACGTAAGCTTACCATGGGTAATGGCCTATGATGTGGAACCCTTAAAAACTCTTGAGGAAAAAGAGCGTATTTTAAATGAGGTATATGATGACAGAGGATTACTGCTCTTTGAACACGACGCACAAAATGAATGTGCCGGCCTTCAGCGGGACGCGAAAGGACGAATACGAATTGATGATATTTTCACCTGGAATGAGGTACATCCATAGTGTAGAAAATGTCCCGTATCCGCGATAAAATCAAGAGAAACCGCCCCCTATCACATGCTGAATGGCAAGTATTGCCCAAACTGTCAGCCAAGTGGGAAATTGACATACTTTGCGATCGGATGGTAACCGCTGAAAATGCAGCTCATATCATACGTACATCTGCAGGACTGGGTGCTTCCAACATTTTCTTTCTGAGCCCTAAATTTACTTGGAATACGAAAAAGCTTCAAAAGCTCTCCAGAGCAACAAGCCGGCAAATTCATATTGAGAAAATTGACGATATTTCAGAAATAAATATAGCTAAATATAAGCACGTAGTGGGTCTAGAGTATAGTACTCAGTCCATATCCCTATACAATCATAATATTAATGGAAGCACCTTGCTTATCTTGGGTTCGGAATTTGATGGAATCCAGGAAAGAGTTCTAGATATCACTCAAGAGGTCTATCATATTCCCCTTTTGGGTGAGCAATCAAGTATAAATGTGGCTCAAGCTTTCAGTGGATTCTTAGTTCATTTAAATCAAACTCGTTTAGCTTTGCCATAAATCTTGAATTCAATGAGTAGCAAAATGCCATACTTGCAGATAAAATGGGACTTTATCCGATTTGAATTCATTCTATCCACATAACGTGCCAGTAGCAAATAAATCACAAGCATTGGAAAAACAAAATCAAATGAAAGAGATTACAAATCTACAAGGCAGATTCGGTATCCTGGGCGGTGGGCAGCTCGGTAAAATGTTGTGTCAGGCAGCTAGCTCCTGGCATGTAGACACTTTTCTTATGGAGTCCACCATCAAATGTCCAGCAGCATTTATCCCACACCATTTTGTGGAAGGAGATATCACGAAAATGGAAGACGTCGTCGATTTTGGCAAACATCTTGATTTTTTGACCATAGAAATAGAAAATGTTTCTATTGAGGGACTACAGGCTCTGGAGGAGAAAGGGGTGAATGTATACCCGACGGCAAAAACCTTAAACCTAATAAAAGATAAAGCCATCCAAAATGATTTTTATGAAGAGCAAGAGATAGCGAGCCCCCCCTATAAAAAGTATGGGGATATAGCTTCTATTCGAGAGGCCATTTCAAATGCAGAAATTGCATTCCCTTTTGTACAGAAATTGCGAACAGATGGCTACGATGGCCGTGGGGTTCAAATTATTCGCTCTAAGGAGGATTTAAACAAATTGTTGACAGGGAAAAGTATCGTTGAGGAAGCTATAGATATCAAAAAAGAACTCGCCATGGTTGTGGCTAGATCGAAAAAAGGAGAAATAAAAACCTATGATCCCGTTGAAATGGTTTTTCACCCAGAGGCCAATCTTGTAGAATTTTTACAGTCGCCAGCAGAAATAAGTCAAAGTATAACTAAAGAGATGGTCTCAATATCAGAGAAAATCATTTCAGCATTGGGGCACTCTGGGATATTAGCTATCGAGTTTTTTCTCGACAATGAAGAGAAGTTATGGGTCAATGAAATGGCTCCTCGGCCGCACAATAGTGGCCATCATACCATAGAGGCATGTTCCTGTAGCCAATATGAGCAGCTCATAAGAGCCATTTTAAATTTGCCCTTAGGAGATACAGAATTAAACAAAGCAGCGGTCATGATTAATCTTCTGGGTGAAGAAGGATACCAAGGGGTGCCTGTCATAGAAGGATTGGAAGAGGTAATGCAGACTCCGGGAGCACATCTCCATTGGTATGGTAAAAAACAAACGCGACCTCATCGCAAGATGGGACATATTACTTTCACAGCAGATAAGCTGGAAGAGGCCCGAAAGAAAGCGAACAGATTAAGACAAATCGTAAAAGTAAAATCATGAGTAAAGCACGGATCGGAATAATTATGGGATCAGACTCGGATTGGCCCATTATGCAGCAAGCAGCTGAAGTATTGAAAAGCTGGGAGATCGAATATGAAGTCGATGTTGTCTCCGCACACCGCACCCCTGAGAAAATGATCGAATATGGGAAGCTTGCAAAAAGTAGAGGATTACAGGTCATAATAGCCGGTGCAGGTGGTGCTGCACATTTACCGGGAATGATGGCCTCTCTAACCTCTTTGCCTGTTATAGGGGTTCCGATACTTTCCAGAAACTCAATAGATGGATGGGACTCTATATTATCTATTCTGCAAATGCCAGCTGGAATACCTGTAGCGACTGTAGCGCTCAATGGCGCGAAAAATGCTGGCATATTAGCTGCACGAATAATTGGAGTTTCTGATGATTCCATCTCTGAAAAATTGATAGCTTACCAAAAAGATTTAAGTAAGCGAGTGGACCAAAAAGCAGCAGACCTCCAAAAAAAATTAGGAAATAATGCATAGACATATTCTTATTACAGGCGTTTCATCGGGGATAGGGAAAGCCACTGCCCTTTATCTTTTAGAAAAGAACGTACCTGTAATAGGAAGTGTTCGACGAAAAGCAGATGCGCAATTTTTACAGGATTCATTTCCAAAACTATTTACTCCCCTCGTCTTCGATGTTCGAGATTCTGAAGCTATTTCGAAAGCTGTAGAAGAGGTAAAACCTCTGGTTGACAAAAACGGACTTGCTGCCATTGTAAATAATGCCGGAATCGCTATTTCCGGACCCATGCAACATGTCAGGGCTGATTACATGCGAAAGCAAATGGATGTTAATGTACATGGCCTCCTGGAAGTAACACAGGCTTTTTTACCCTTGCTTGGAGCAGATAAAAATTCTCCTTTTAAGCCGGGACGGCTCATTAATATATCTTCTGTATCTGGTCGCATGACGCGAATGATGATGGGCCCCTACTCCGCATCAAAATATGCAGTTGAAGCTATATCAGATGCATTTCGCCGCGAACTCAAAATATATGGCATTGAAGTCTCTATTGTGGAGCCGGGCCCTATAGATACCGAAATATGGGAAAAAGCGAGGTCTGAAGATCAACCCTATGAAGAGACTGATTACGCCTTTATTCTGCAGCACCGGGAAAAAATAATCAAGCAAAATGAGAAGATGGCTATAGCTGCTGAGAAGGTAGCGAAAGCTGTAGATCATGCTATATTTTCTAAGCGTCCTAAAACCCGCTATTTGGTGACGGGGAAGAAGTGGCTTATCCGGCCCATTATCAGTTTCCTACCTACCCGATGGGTTGACTATTTATTTACAAGACCTTTTTTAAAAATGTACGATCAATCATAACCTACATATCGCGAGAGCGCTGTGCAGGGGCCGGCTGTATAGGGGGAACTGAAAGGAGCCCGTATGCAGCCAGGCGTGCGAACTGCCGTAGCTGGGCCAACGGCCTAGCGGATGGCAGTGAGTACCGAATGAATATGGAGCCCGGAACATAGCGACCCAGCTCCACTAATGGGAGCTGGGGCTCGCCCAAAAAATATGAAAAATTAATCTACCGAAACCCGGACAATATCCTGACCTTCGAGCCGAATAATCTGCGCATTAGAAAAGCCCCGACTCTGAACCTCCGCCTGTGTGCGACGCGCCTGATCTATACTGTTAAAGTGGCCCAGTAAAAAGATCGTATAAGGTCCCTTTTCGAGACTGGAAACCTTTCCCAGACCGGCTACACGCGATGAGTCAAAATTGTCAGGATGAAGGTAAGTCGCTAAACGCAACAGGTATTTTCCATCGTCCACGGCATTGGCCGTGGGGGTAGGATTGGACTTGGCAGAAGATCTTTGGGATACAGATTCTGACTGTTGCTGATCGCTATCATCTCCAGCGACGATTATTTTCTCCGTCACAATAAAGGCATCTGAATATCCCCGAGATTTGATTTTCTCCAGCATGAGACTTGCATTAATCTCTTTATCGTAAGATCCTACGCGAATTTTTACGACATCTTTAAAGTAGATTTTGTAAAGTTCATCCAAATCGCCGAGCTCTTTTTGAAGTCTGGAAAAGCTTTGGTTATTCGGACTAATGACAGCAATTTGCACAGAGTACTTCGTTCGAACAGGTGCTTTTTTGACCGGCTTATTGTGGAACTCATCCATTTGACTGGCAGTCCAATGCAATGGGAAGGCCGTTACCGCAATGGCCTCTTCCCGAGATGAAGGGGAGTAACTAACTTGAAGTGCTTGAGGTTTAGGCGCTTCTACAAGATCCTCAAAGTAATAAATATTGGCATTCGCCGATGGATTCGCACGATTGGAAACATAGTATCCCGACTCTTGATCTACAAACGACAAACTCCAATCATCCATAGAGGAATTGATGGGGCGCCCGGCATTTACAGGATTCAGAAATTGGGACTGATCGGTGGGACTATAAAAGATATCATAACCACCCAAACCTTCGTGATAATCTGAAGCGAAAGTGAGCACTTCTCCATTAAATTTAGGTGAAATTTCGTTTCCTTCGGAATTGATTTTAGGGCCTAGATTCTGTGGTGTGGACCAACTTTTCTCGTTCAGGCGCTCAGCGCGGTAAACATCAAAGCCTCCAAAGCCACTGGGAATATCAGATGCAAAGTACACTATATCATCGCTATCTCCATAAGTAGCGTAGGCTGTGCGTTGTCCAACCGAATTAAAGGGTAATGGGCGGATATTATCCCAGTTTCCATTTGATAATATGTCGGCTTCGTAAGTAGCCATCCCTTCGGTAGTCAAAAATCCATTGAAGCAACTTTGATCAGTAAGTCGAGTAAACAGAACTTTTTCTCCAGACGGGCTGATATCCATAAAAACGATGTTCTCGGGCAACTCGAATCGCTGGTTAAATGCCTTTTCATCGGAAAAGTCGGACTCTTCACCCTGGGCCAGAAGAACTTGAAAAGTACATTCGGTTTTCGATCCGGCCTGAGCTTGTGACATACGGAAGAAAATAAGTCCATTTGAGCTGACACATGGGCTATATTCGCTTTCAGATGAATTGACTGAAACGGGCTGAACACGTTGCTCCTCCCATCCGTTTTGAATCGCTAAAGCGGCACGACATGAAGACAGGTAGTGCTGCCCTTTCTTGTAATCATATTGCCGATACTCTTCGTACCATTTTTGAGCTTCGTCGTACTTGCCCTGCTTTTTTAGATTATGGGCAAGGCTAAGTTGGGCTTGAGGACTTAAAGTGCCCCATTTGAGGTTGTTGCTCAAGTGTTGAACAACCTGGTCTGATTGATTGAAAAAATCAAGTGTTGAAATATGGTCCCAGCAAATTTTTTCTTCCTGGGGGGCACTATCTGAGTAGGAGGCTAAGACCACCCTCGGAGATTGCTGCTGAAGGGAATTCAGCTCTTGAGCGGAAAGTGGAAATGCACAAAACACGATAAGAGCTAATAGAATACTAAAGGAGGTTTTCATATCGGATCAATTGATTTTCAATGTTTAAAACATTATGTTCGGATCAAATATAACATCAAATTCCAACATATGCAAATTATTTGTAATATGTATTGAAGTTAAAGTTTCGCGAGCCTATTTTTTTTCGTATTTTAGTGGAAAGATTAAGTATGAAAATTTTCTGTCCTTTTATATTCAGTGTGTTATCGATTTGTCTGATCGCTTCTTTACAGGACCTTGAGGCTCAAAATAGTTCAGACCTAATACCTACTGAACTCATCATCCAGTTAGAGCCGGGTATGACACCGGAATTGAATCCGGATCAGTATGAGGTAGTTAGTTCTACATTAAACGTTTATCGGCTCCGATTTAGTCGCGTGGGAGAAGCTACTTCCTTTTACGAGGATAATCTTATGAAAGAAAGCACCCAAGTGCTGCATTACAATTATCGCATCCAATTTCGCGACACCCTGCCCAATGACCCCGACTACGACTTGCAATATGCACTTCAGAATAGATTAGACCCGGGAATAGATGTTCAAGCGATTGATGCATGGGATATTACACGTGGTGGAGTTAGCGCTAGAGGAGACACAATTGTTATTGCCGTTATTGATGACGGCGTCGAAATTGAGCATGTCGATTTGAATCGAAACATCTTTTCTCACCGGAATGAAATTGGTAATACGGGTTTAGATAATGATGATAATGGGTATGTGGATGACCTTAACGGATGGAATGTTCGAGACAACAATGGTCAGTTGATTTCAGCTCCTCATGGAACTGGCGTAGCGGGAATTATTGGAGCAATTGGAAATAATGATACTTCGATAACGGGTGTCAATTGGGAAACTAAAATTCTGCCGGTAACCATGGGTGAAAATGCTTCTGTTGCTGAAGTGATAAAAGCTTATGAATATGTATTAGATCAACGCCGACTATACAACGAAACATCAGGTGAAAAGGGTGCCTATATCGTAGCTGCAAATAACTCTTTCGGTCTGGAGGGATTCACCTATGAAAGTGCTCCATACTGGTGTGATTTTTTTGATACTTTAGGTCAGGAAGGCATCATTACCATAGCATCGGCTCCCAATCGCATTTTTGATGTCGACGAAGTTGGTGACTTACCCACTGTGTGCCCGAGCCCATACTTAGTTACAGTAGCCTCGACAAACTTTAACTTAGAGTGGACGGAGTCCGGAATTTCCAGAGAGCATGTTGATGTCACCTCTTACGGAGGTAATATTCTTACTCTGGGGTTAAATAACTCTACCACCTTTTCTCAAAATTCAACCAGTAGTGCTGCGGCTATGGTAAGTGGGTTGGTAGGACTCATGTACTCTGTCCCCTGTCCCGACTTTGTGAATGAAGTTCACAATGATTTAACTTTCGTGTATGAGCCGGTTCGAAGGGCTATTTTTGAGGGGCTGGAGGAAAAGTCTTTTTTGAGAAATAAAACCCAGACCGGGGGTATTACTAATTTCTACGAGACCCTGAGAACACTGGTGGAACCCTGTGATACTTGCGTAGCTCCTCAGAATGTAAGCTTTAGCTATATCAATAGTAATGAAGACAGCATTCTTGTAGAACCCACTCTCCTATCTGATTCCTTAATTTGGTTACAACGACAATCAGGAAGCCGGTTTTGGGATACTATTCAGGCGCCCTTGATCGATAGTTTCTATTTAGAAATGGGGCCGGGATGTGAAAAGTTAGAATTTGCATTTACTCCTATTTGTGATAGTGTTCCCGGAACCCGGTCACAAACTTTCACAATAGAAGATTTCAAAAATTGCTCGGCTTGTGAACTAGAATACTGTTCACCGCCGACCTATTCATCGAAAGGAGTTTGGATCGAGAATGTAGGTTTTGAAGGGGATGTATTCTATTCATCAAATGACTTGGGATATGGTGATTACACTGGCGAAGTTTTTACCACCTATGAAACAGCAGAAGAACAGTTCCTTGAAATCCGGTTTCAAAAAGAAAATATATCTGATACCCTTGCCTTTGCAGCATGGATGGATATCGATCATAGCGGCACTTTTGACCCCGTAGAGAGAATAGGAACACTGGTCACCTCAAACCTAATTGAGGATGTTCTAGTTCTTGAGATTCCCTTTACAGCATTAGGCGGATTAACCACACTTCGACTGGGTATGATTCCTAATAGCAACGATGTGAATCGACTTACACCTTGTAATGCCATCCCCTTAGAGGCTTATTATGAAGATTATTGTGTTAATGTCATTGTGAATGATCCCATCTGTGACCTAGTTGACAGTGTAAATGTTTTGAATAAAACAGCCAATAGCCTTGATATCGCCTATTTTCCAGAACTTATGCCCCAAGATGAGGGGATTAATGTTCGATATCGAATGGAGGGAGATGAAGAATGGACTAGGATGACACATAAAGGTCGAACATTTATAATGGAAGATCTTGGCGGACAGTGCATTACATATGAACTTGATATTCGCCGGGTATGTGAATTCGATACAAGCGATTATACAAGATTCTTGGTAGAGACATTATGTCCCACTTCAGCACCTCAGGAGGAGATCAGGGATTGGACGATTTTCCCCAATCCCTTTGATCAGGCACTGAGTATTCGCCCGGCAAATGGAAACACAAGTCCATTTACCCTTCGAATATTTGATTCTAAAGGTTCCATGGTATTGGATAAGGTAAAAGTATCATCATCAGGCACTTACAGAATTCCCTTAGCTCAAGACTTGCCTGCGGGGCTGTATTATATTCAAATCACAGATGAGAAGGGGCAATATCAGCAAAAAGTGCTAAAAATAGAACCTTAGCCTGTAGAAGATAAGTATAACTAGGAAAGGAGTATCATCCCCTGCCAGTGGAAAGGAATGCTAGAAAGTGATTAGGGGATCTCACATTCCTAGTTTCATTACCACTAAATAGGTATAGAAAAGTCACAGTAGATTTTTGTTCAGATCAAAGCGGGATAAAGGAGCATAGCCGTGGCTATGTGACTGAAGAGCAACGAAGGTAGATCAAGGCTTGGTCTTTAACGAGTTTAGTGATAATGACAGACACTAGAAGCTTTTTGAGGGACTTGCATTCCAAAGGCTTAACACAGCACCAACGCCCGCCAGGAAGGCCAATACAGCCCAAATAAAATAGGAATCTCCATTGTATGCCTGAGGTAGAACCTTAACTTCTTGCAACACTCTCCAACTATCTTGAATCAGCAATGGATCATTCACAATAACGCCCTCTTCATTCAACCATAAGACCCCTTCCCGCCATGGCCAAATTTTATTTAACGACCCCAGCATAAAGCCAGATAATACTGACAAAGTAGATTCTTTATGATTTTTGAATAGGTAAACCAAGAATCTACTAAATAAAAGCAGGCCTACGAGGCATCCGGCTCCAAAGACCAATAAGGTTGTAATCGCCTCTAGATTTTGAGTTTCAATCGCTAATTTAGCGTTGTCTAACACTATCGTATACATTCCTAAAACCAACAGAATAAAACTACCGGAAAGTCCTGGAAGTAGTAATGCACTGACAGCAATAATGCCTGAGCCAAAGACAACTAACAGATTGGAAGTGCCTTCTGCGGGAGTCAATTCAGTAATGTAGAAGGCGAAAACCATTGAGACTACAATCCAAACCAAATTGGCTTTTGTTTTTTTCTCTAATAAAGAGAAAACGTAGAAAGCAGATGCTAAAATGAGTCCAAAAAAGAAAGCCCATAAGACTTCAGGGTACTTCTCAATTAAATGACTTAGAACTAATACACCGAAAACAATCCCAACAGCCATTCCAACAGCCAATTGAAGTAAAAATGAACCATTGATATTAGACCAGGCTTCTTTCCATTTCCCTCGAAATAAAAGTTGAACCTGGTCCTTATTTAGTGAGCGAATAGAACTTATCAGCTGCTCGTAAATACCCGTAATGAATGCGATCGTACCGCCACTTACTCCCGGCACGACCTCAGCCATACCCATACCGGCGCCTTTAAGAATATGAAATAGGTTGAGATTCATCTTGTTAATTATCGTGAAGTCTTTTTTTCATGTTCCGGGAGCTTTCCGGAAGCCCTGTGTACGGCAAACTTGAATCGCCTGAATCTTTCAAGTTTAAAAACTCGAAATCGGGTTGACCTGCGTCTACCCAGGCGGTATACCAGCTGCTTCCAATCGCCCAGATACTATTGCGCATTCGTTCCTCAACCATGCCTTTCATAGCAGACGAATACGCTTCGGCAAACTCTTTGCATTGAGTCAGGACGGTCCGACCCAGTCGCTCATCGAAGCACATCTGACGGCTCTCTGGAAACGTATTACGTAATTTTCTCTCTACTGTCAAAACGCTATCGACAAGGCTATGGCTTTCCGTAACCATTTTCCAAAAGAAAGCTGATTTATCGGCCTGATAGGATGCTTTCTCTAGAAAGAAGTCATAGTTTTCTGAAAACAACTCAGGAATCCGACTCTCCCAAAAGGCATGAATGCCAAGCTGGCCCGTTAATTGTCCATTGTAGTTTTCCGTGGTGTGAAGCGGGACATTTGCATCTCCAATATAATGTCCCATTTCCGCTGACAACCGGAGTATAAGAGGGACATTTTTATTAACGAATGCTTCCGTCAAACGATATTGCATTTGCTCCAGGTGATATGGAAGTACTCCATACTGCGAGAAATTATCTACCCAGTATACTTGATCTCCTGTCACAGGAATACGGGTATACTTTTGAAAAGTATCCGCTGGCATGGACCAATCATCTTCATAATATTGAGGCATGATGAAATCATCAAATAAGTCAACTAATGTAGATCGATCCACATCAAAATCTCCGGCGAGTTTTAAAGTTGATTCTGTTTTCCAGTCTATGGGTTGCCCTTTTTTATACCATAGCGTATCGCCCGAATCTATTGCATAAATATCAGCATATTGAAACAAAACGCGGTTCCATTCTTTGGGGAGAGTATCAACAGGAAGAGACTTCTCCCAAATATCCAGGTCAATATAATGTCGAATGGCTTCAAAGACCGAAGCATACCGTCTTTTATCAGGATCAACTGCATGGACACGTAAGTATTCGATATTGCTTTTGAATAGGGGTAACATTTCGTACGGCAAAGTAAAAACGGCCAACTGGTTAATCCGGCGATGCGCAAAAAAGCCCCAATCCTGCGGCTCAGAATTCACATCAGTTAGAGTCGGGCTGAACGCAAATAAAGCGATGAACAATATTAAGATAGGCTTAAATCTCATCCTTCAAAAAAATAATCGTATGATCGAAACACAGGTCTCCAAAGATAATGCTGGGCCATAGCGAAATCACCCGTGGCAGGTAAAAATACATAATACCTGAATTCAAAGGTTTGGTAAGGCGTTTGTGAATAAGGTCCTTGAATATTCTGATCCGTCTCCGGTATAAAAATAATTTGTTGAGTATCGGCTTCATTTGAAATGATTTCCAATTCGGCAAAAGAGGGTATTTGCAAAACCGTATCAATACGAGTCCAATCATTTATATAGGACAGTACTCCCTTTCTGCGAAACTCTTTTAGATAAGATTTTACTCGATCATTTGAAAAGGATCTGGTGATCTTTGGACGATCCCCTAAGGGCTCCACGCGATACTGATCCCCGGATTCTTGAATGATGTGAAAAGATTCTTGGGCTTGTCGTGGATAATTCACCTTGATCTCTTTTATGGAGGAAGGGTCATAATCGAGTATCTGGCGTTTCCACCAACCACTTTCTGCAATATCAAATCGAGGGCGCATTGATCCTTCAAAGCCTGGCAACCCCATCAAATAAAAGCGCTCCCCTCCTTCCATGTAATAATAGGTCCCCTTCCCATCATTAGCGTCGCTTCCGATATAATAGGTCTTAATATTCTCATCCTCAGCGTTAAATACCTGTACTTTAATGCCGAAAGTGACGAAATCCTTTTCAATCTTTTCATACAGACTTTGAGAGGGTTGGGATAAGATCGAAACTTTGGTCAAACCTAAAAGTAAATTGTCCATTAGGTTTGGTCGAACCTCTCGCTCGCCTTGCACTAGCCATTCACCACTCTCCTTCTCAAGGACAAGAGGGCTTCCTGTCCTTTTGGTTAAAATGATTTTATGAATATCCGATTTTTCCTCCACAGCAAAAAACCGATCGTACATGGGGCCGGAGTTGCCACTCTCTTCCTGACTTTGGAAATACACCAAAGAAGCAACTGAGATCAAAAGCAAAACGAGAATAATGGATGTTCGTCTGTTCATAGTTAACTACTTTACATAAGTTCTTTGGCGCCAAAAATAAAATATCATTCCAATTACCATTAATATAAAAAGAGGCGCACCAATATTTAAGGCTTGCCAGTAAGCACGTTCTTGCTGAGCTCTTACGCGGTCCAACATCCGCAGCTTCACCTCCTTTGAACGCGCATCCAAAACCGTTGATCCGTTGATGAGGTACTCGACTAAATTAGACATAAACTGTTTGTTATCATAAACGGTTCTTTCATAGGGATTAAAACCCATAGGCCTAAAGTCCTGACGAGTTTCACCCTGTTCGTTAATGATGATATTAGGATAGGAAACTACTGCCATTCTGGTATTATTTGAGCTCTTTTCTTTAAATTTTAAGTTGAGCTCCTCCATTCGCGTCAGCATTTCCTCTGTCATTCTGTTCTCGTATAGCGAACTGAAGGTACCTTCATACAGATAAGCCATTGGAATATTTGGAGAGTTGAATTTATCAACTTCAGGTTCGTATCTCAAAATTTCAAAGTTTAGCCGCATGGGAACGAATTGCTTTCTAGCATAATCAGAAGAGGATAATAGGGCCGTTTTCTCTACGTCATATTTAGTCTTTAAGCTGTCGATAGAATTGACGAACATTAAATTTACCCGACCCATGTTTTTGGTAATAGGATGGTTTCTGTTTGGTTGCACCACTGGATGATAATACCAGGGAAAAAGGTCCAATTGCGGAGCCCCACCTGCCTGGCCGATCCGAAGAGGAATTCTGGAGCATTCTAAATCTAGAACTAAATCTGGGTTAACACGAAACCCATAATTAAAAAACAAGTCGTCTAAATTCGGGTCTACCTCAGAGGGAATGTAAGATTTTCGACCATGAAGTGAGTCCAGATGAACATCCAAACGATTGACCAGCCACAAAATACTACCTCCATCCATAACGAATTGATCGAGAATAAACTTTTCTTTCTCCGTAAAGGGTTCGAGGGGCTGAGCTACAATAATTAATTTAATGGTGGGGGGAATAAAGGTTGCGCTATCGAGGGTAAAGCTACCAAATTGATAAAAAGAACTTAGGGCACTTCTAAAGTCGCCTGCATCTTCAGGAGAGATCTCCCCATGCCCTTGCGTGAATGCAATAATCGGTTTTATTTTTGACCTTAGCTTGTGAAAGGCATTGGCGAATTTATACTCAAGAAGACTGATGCTATTGTTCAAGACCACCTCTTCATTCGTACCGGGAGTCTGCTCTTCCAATAAATTCACGACTGTCTCCTGCTCACCATACGCGACGATCGCATAGGGATAAATTAGACGTTCCACCACCTCGTCACCCTCCTTAAGTCTGAAATTAACCGGAACAATCCCCCGGTCGGAAAGCGTTTTTCGGTTTTGATTAATTTCCTCATTAGATCCGGCGGATGGATTTTCAAATCGAACTTCAATATTGGGGTTTCGCTTTTGAAGACCTCTAAGAAATTCGCGAGTTGAACTCTGTAATCTTTTAAACCCCGCTGGAAATTGCCCTTCTAAAAGGACCCGAACGTATAAAGGTTGCCCTATTGAATCCACGATTTGCCGGGTAGACTCCGTTAGAGTATATTTATTTTCTTCAGTCCAATCCCACTTGAAAAAGACAAAAGAACTTAAAATATTAATAGACAACACCAGACCTAAAACAGCAGCTAGCGTTAGTAAATCATTTTTTTTTCGCTTATTCATTTTCACCATCTTCTACTTGACAACTTCACTTGTGTTGCTATTAAAAAAAAGCCAATAATGGATAAAAAGTATATAACATCCCTGCTATCAATCAGACCTTTCGAAAGTGATTCGTAATGATAATCCATACCTAAGCGTTGGATTAAATCATCCATACTTCCAATAAAAGCAGGAAACTTACTGATATAATTGAACGACATATACAAGAAAAAGCACATCACAACCGCCAATAAAAAAGCAATGATCTGATTGGAAGTCAAACTGGAAGCGAACAATCCAATAGCCGAAAAAGAAGAGGCTAAAAGAATAAGACCCAAATAAGACCCCCAAACCGCTCCCAGGTCAATATTTCCCCTTGGGGCTCCCAAATCGTAAACGGAATAGACATAAAAAAGAGTGGGAATGAGAGCGATAAGGACAAGAGTAAGAATAGCAAAATACTTTCCCAGGATAATCTTGGAATCTGTGAGCGGCTTTGTCGAAATGAGCTCCATGGTTCCAACTTGAAACTCCTCTGAAAAAGAACGCATACTTATTGACGGAATGAGAAAAAGAAAAATAAAGGGTGAAAGATCAAAAAGCTGTGATAAGGTCGCATAGTTATAGTTCAAAACACTTGTATCGGGGAATACCCACATAAAAAGTCCCAAAAGAATTAAGAATACACTAATAACCAAATAGCCGGTTATTGAGCTTAAAAAGGAAACAACTTCTTTTCTATAAATGGCCCACATGGCTTATTCCTCTTTTGTCAATAATTGAAAAATATCTTCAAGACTTGATTCCGCACGCTCCATATGAAGAACCGTTAACCCCTTATCGTTGACCCACTGAAATACAGTCTCAACCGCATTTTCGCCTTTCGAAAATATAAGTTCAAAAAACGCCCCCTTCCGCAGCACTTTTTGTAATCCCGGCATACCCGTAAAGCCATCTTCGGTCCCAATCTCTTTAATCTTCACTCGAACCGTTTCATTCTCCTGACGCGATTGGCTAAGGACACTTATTTGCTCGTCAGCCACAATCTGTCCTTTATTGATGATTATTACACGATCACAAATCGCCTGAACTTCCTGCATAATGTGAGAGGAAAAAAGTACGGTTTTTTCTTTTCCAAAATCCTTGATCAGATTCCGAATTTCAGATAATTGATTGGGGTCAAGACCTGCTGTAGGCTCATCCAAAATCAACACCTCAGGGTTGTGAATCATAGCCTGAGCTAATCCCACTCGTTGTTTATACCCTTTGGAAAGAGATCTAATTTTCTTGTTTTGCTCTATCTCTAGTCCCGTCATCTCAATCATCTCAGCTACCCTGCTTTTTAGCTGTTTCAGATTGTGAATTCTACCTACAAAAGATAGGAATTCTTTAACATACATGTCCAAATACAATGGATTTTGTTCGGGAAGGTAACCCACCTTCTTTTTCAACTCTAAGGACTCTGCTTCCACATCTAATCCAGCAACGCGCGCTTGGCCATAATCAGGGGGCAGATAAGAGGTTAGAATTTTCATACAAGTAGACTTTCCCGCCCCATTCGGTCCCAGAAAGCCTACGATTTCCCCTCTGGCGATCTCAAAAGAAACCTCGCTAAGCGCTTTTTGCTCTCCGTATATTTTCGTTAGTCCGTTAACCTCTATTGACATCCTAAGTAGTCGTTTCACTTTGATTCAAAATGGAATCAAACAATTCTTGTATATCATACGCATCAGATACCGAATACGCTCCTATTTTCGTCCGTTTTAATTCAAAAAGGTATCCGCCCACGCCTAAAGATTTCCCTAAATCGGATGCTAAGGTACGCACATAGGTGCCTTTACTGCATTTCACCCGAAAAGAAAGATAAGGTAAATCTAAATTTGTGATCTCAAGATCGTAAATATGAACTTCCCGTTCTGGAATATCCACCTCTTCGCCAGCCCGTGCATACTGATACAATCTTTTACCTGATTTCTTTAAGGCTGAAAACACAGGAGGGCGTTGTTTTATTGTGCCCTTAAATGCTAAAAACTTTTGTTGAACCTCTTCATCAGTCAAGTGTGAAATGTCATTCAGGTTTTCTTCTGGAAATTCAGCATCACTGGAAGGCGTTGTTGCACCTAGCTTTATCTTTCCAACATATTCTTTCTCCAGATCCTGAAACGATTGAATTTGTTTCGTGTGTTTCCCCGAACTAATAATTAACAAGCCTTCAGCTAATGGATCCAATGTGCCAGCATGCCCTACCTTATACTTCTTTCTGGAATATACCTTCTTTAGTGCATATCTCAGTTTTTTGACAACATCAAACGAAGTCCAGCCCTTTGGTTTATTGACTAAAAAAGTAGCGCCATCCAAAGTCTTTAATAGGGGAATACCAGAATTCACATCAACCACGGTCATAAAAATTGAGTTCCTATCGCAATAGAGCCAACGATTAAACAATAAAAAGCAAAATATCGCAATTTAGCCGCCTGAACGATTCGTATCATCCATTGGCAAGCCCAGGCGCCAGAGACAAATGCAGCTACAAATCCTACTCCAAGAGCAAGCCCATTAATGTCCGATGAAAAAAGACTCCCGGAAATTACATCTTTAGCTATTTTACCGAAGATCAAGGGAACGACCATTAAAAAGGAAAACCGAGCTGCTTCAGCTCGAGGTATTTTGAGAAATAATGCCATCGAAATCGTTGCACCTGATCGAGATATTCCGGGTAAGATAGCCAAAGCCTGAGCAGTCCCTATGATTAAAGCAGAAGGTGCCCGCAATTCCCCTTCTGATTCATGGTATTTATCACTGAACCACAATAAGCCGGCTGTAACTAAAAGCATCGCACCCACTAATAGTAGATTTTTGTCGAATAGCAGTTCAAGTGTCTCATCAAAATAAACTCCCACAATAGCAGCTGGAATCATGGACAGGATAATCCACCAAATATATTTGAGGCTTTCTTTTTCACCGTTTACCGACTTCCCCAAAAGTTTCATGATATCACTCCTAAACACAAACACAGTAGCCAAGGCGGTTCCAAAATGAAGCACAACGGACATTAAGAGCCCCACCTCTGCGGTGGATTCATCTTGTAAAATAACACGAGCCAATTCTAAATGCCCACTGCTGGACACAGGTAGAAACTCCGTGAGTCCTTGAACTATACCCAGAACAAGGGCTTTCAGCACCTCTAGCATGTAAAATAGTTTACTTTTTAAAGATAGCGTAAATCTGAATACCCAAGCCAAGGAGAATTAGAAACGGGGCAAGAGTTATTCTTCGGAAAGAGTAAATCTGTTCGGGTTCCCAGACATCTGGGGATGATTGCTCACCACCTAACATAAGCACAAAGCCCAACAATAAAAATCCAAGGCCAATAAAAACCCATGTGTAATTCTTCTTCCGAAAAAGCAATTCAATGCTCGTATCATCAGTAGAATCTGCCGAACTTCGACGAGTAGCTTTTAATTTCGCTTTTGACTTACCCTTATTTGTGGTAACGACTTTCTTTTTTCGAGATGGATTTGAATCACTCATATGCTAACTTCTTAATTCAAAGATAATAAGTTTCTGCACCTAACCCAAGCAGTCTGATTATTGTATGCGCCCGGATAAGAATCGATGCAAAATAAAACGAGTACTCAGTAATTGTAAACCAATACCCAGTAACAACATACCTACGATCCAAAACATGAAACGCTCACTGTAAAATAGTGAAAAAACGCCCTCAAATTCCTGACCTATAACCAACAAACCTGCTAATATCAATAAAATAGCTAAACCGGCGGACAACAGCCCATGCCATATACTTTGCCAAATAAAGGGCTTACGAATAAAGGATTTTCGAGCACCTACCATGTCTAAGGTCAAGATGGTTTTCCGCCGACTATACAAAGCCAATTTTAAGGTATTATAAACCAAAATGAATGCAATCAAAGCAAATGCGACACCTAAATAAAGGGCGTATTTTGACCATTGAGCTAAGGCCTTCTGCAGGTTTTCATGTGCATCTGTTTGGTAATAAACCTCATCTACTCCGTTTTGCTTTTGAATCTGAACCTTTATCAATTCCAAAGTCAAGGGTTCGTAGTGCTCTGCAAATACACTAAAAAGGAAAAGATCACTGAATGGAGACTGCACGTCAAGTTCATCCGCAAGCGGCCCCATTTCAAAGCGCATATCCCGGGCCGCTTTTTCTGCACTCACAAATTCAAGGGTTCCAGGTCTAACCCATTCTAAGCTGTCTATAAACGTTCGTAGGTCTTCATGATCTGCTGCTTCCAAGGGGTCCTGAAGTTCAACTACAATTTGAAGCTCTTCCTTGAGCCGATCAACTATAATATCAGGATGTGTATAAATAAACGCATAGATCCCAAACAAGAAAAGCACAAGAGAAACCGACAGTATCGTTAAAGTGTAATTCGGGTGCGCTTCTTTCATACTTAGCAGGCTTTTCTTAAGCAAATTCCATGCAAAGATAGTACAAATTATAATTAAATGTAATAAGTTAACCAGCTTGTCCCTCTTTGAAGATCAAATCTAATCCATAGAGAGGATCTTCTTCCCATATATTCGATTATAGATTATTACTTTTGCCTTATGAGTTCAGAAACCAAAACCACTTTCTTCTCCTACTCCTTTTGGTGTCCTCCACTTTACGTATTTGCATTACTCAATCTCTCTCCCTCTACCCTTTTTATAGAGGCTCATGAAAATTATCAGAAACGATCCTGGAGGAATAGAGCTCAGATTATTGGACCTCATGGTCTTCAAAAGCTATCTATACCCCTTGAAAAAGGGAAAAACAATAAAATGCCAATCCAGTCTGTCCGCATTTCAAATGAGGAGGATTGGCAAACCCATCATCTGCGGACCATCCAAACCAATTATCAATCAGCACCTTACTTCGAACACTACTTTCCTCTTGTTGAAAATTTGTATTCAAAAGACTATATCCATTTATGGGATTGGAACTGGACTTGGACACAGTTCTGGATTCAAAACCTGGACTTTCCTGTTCAACTTTCACATACCCTTCAATTTGGTCAGCCGGAGGGTAGCATAGATATCATGTCGAGCCGCCTTCACCAAAATATAAATCAGAAACTCAATAATTCATTTTGGTATCCACAAGTATTTGAAGATGAACTGGGCTTTATAAGAGAGGTGTCGATAATGGATGCTCTTTTCTGCGCAGGACCCGAAACACGATCTTATTTAAAAACCTATTTTTCACCTACCTTTGTGCCAAATATAGCACCTCCAATTGAACCCTTATGAGATTACTCAGCTGGATTACTTGCCTATTGCTAATCGGTCCCTTAACAGCTCAACGACCAGATACCTCTGCATTTTTACCCGAAACTACGATTCAAGCCAACCGAATACAGGAGCAAACCCTGGAGTCAGGAAAAGGAGTGTTAATCCTAGACCGTAAAGACCTTGAGGCCATGCCCGCCAGAACCGTTCAGGAGGCCCTTCAGTATATCGGTGGTGTTCACATCGATACGCGGAGCTTTGCGCATGTGCAGGCGGATGTGAGTATCCGGGGAGGATCATTCGATCAAGTGCTACTCTTGGTGGATGGTATAAAACTAAATGATGCACAAACTGGCCATCACAATATGAATATACCGGTTCCACTAGAAATGATCGAGCGAATTGAGGTAATTAAAGGACCGGGTGCCCGCATATATGGCCCAAATGCATTCGCTGGTGTTATAAATCTCATTACGAAATCCGATCCCACTCCAAATCTTACTGCCAAATATTACGGGGGCGCGTTTAATAGTCATGGTGGAGCCCTTTCACTTAGCCATCAAACGGGAAAAGTACAACATTATATCAGCGCCCGACGAGACCAAAGTGATGGTTTTCGATACAATACGGACTACACTGTAGGACAACTCTTTTATAAAGCAAAACTAGATCTTGACCGTCATCAACTAACTTTTCAAGGCGCTTATACCGATCGGAAGTTTGGTGCAAATGGATTCTACGCGGATACCAGCTTCAATGACCAGTACGAGGAAATCCAATCGAGCTATGCGGCAATACAACATCAATTTAATGGAAAAAGAGTAGTTCTCCGATCCAATATATACTGGAGACGAAATCAGGACATGTATCTTTTTATACGTGACAATCCCGCCTTTTACCGAAACTTCCACCTTGGTAATAATATAGGAGCCGAAAGCAACCTTCAATGGATCAATTCTTTGGGGCAGACCGGATTGGGATTAGACGCTCGAAAAGAAATTCTACGAAGTAATCTTTTAGGAGATAGGGCGCGCGATGTTCTCGCAATTTCAGCTGAGCACCGATTTAATTGGAATTCGCTTTCTATTACCCCAGGTATAGTTTACAACTATTATTCAGATCATGGGAGCACTATTCTCCCGGGTGTAGAAACTGCATATCGGTTGACAGATTTTACCACGATTCTAGCATCGACCGGAAGAACCTTTCGCGTTCCCACCTACACCGACTTATATTATGAAAGTCCTGCAGAATTGGGGAATGCCAATTTAGTTGCCGAAACTGCATGGTCTTCAGAAATTGGGATTAGACATCTAACTTCAAGCTGGGATGTTCAATATACTTTCTTTCACCGCAGAGTAAGCAATTTGATCGACTGGCGAAGAGAGGAGAGTATTTGGAAGGTAGCCAACCTGAATCAAGCCCTTCACATTTTTGGGCAAGAGGCTGCGGTTCGCTGGCGCCCATCAAATTCAAACAGACGCAATATCAAAATAGAGCAAATATCCAGTCAGCTCACTCTCTTACACCCTCTTCAGAATATAGATGAAAACTCACGCTACAATTTTAATATGCTCAACTACCAATGGGTGAATCAGCTGTCATTTTCTATTCATCAAGATTTCCGTCTGCGACCTTCCCTTCGTTGGATGCAGCCCAATTCTCTGGCGCAAACGGATCCTCAAAAGATAAACTACTTTTTAGCTGATGTCAACATAGCATACCGCTGGAGAAAGAGCGAACTCTTTGTTGAGGCCATCAATATTTTAGATGCAGAGGTATATGGGCCCGGCGGTGTTCTTTTGCCCGGTCGATGGATTAGAGCCGGCGTTAATTTTTCGCTCAACCTGGAAAAGCAAGACTAAATAAGACCTTCTTATTCCATGAGAATCGGTATCTTGGACTTTATAAAGTTCATAACCAATGAGTGAGACAAAACACCCCTACATCCACCGTGACCTAAGTTGGCTCGACTTTAATTACAGAGTATTACAGGAAGCGAAGGACCCGAGTGTCCCTCTTTTTGAACGCATCAAGTTTTTGGCTATTTATTCGAATAACCTCGATGAGTTTTTCCGCGTGCGCGTAGCCAATCACCGGAACCTTCTCCGGGTAGGAAAGAAGACGAAAAGTCAACTCTATGAAAACCCCAGAGAGATTTTGGACAATCTCGTTTCCGTAGTGAATGATCAGCAGCTTGAATTTTCACAAATATTTGAAAACCAAATCATTCCAGAACTACGACAACACAATATTTTTGTAAAAAAACCAAATGAAATTTCGGAAGAACAATTGTCGTTTATTGACCGATATTTCAAAGATAATCTCCTGCCCTATGTGCAACCTGTCGTCCTGATTAAAGACAAGGTTCGCCCCTTCCTTAATAATGCCGCGCTATACTTGTCTATCCGTTTGCGGGACAAGTCCTCTAAATCAGGAAAAAAGTTGAACGCTATCGTTAAGATTCCTTCAGACCATCTCCCACGATTCATCAAGCTCCCTTCCTTCAAACAACGTCACGAAATCATCATCCTGGATGATGTTGTGCGATATTCGCTGCAATGGTTGTTCCCGGGATATGACATTGTCAACTCGTATTCCATCAAGCTCACCCGAGATGCCGAACTCTATATTGACGATGAATATTCAGGGGATTTACTGACGAAAATCAAAGACTCACTCAATAGAAGAAACGTGGGACCTGCAAGCCGGCTCGTTTACGATCGGGAAATCCCCCAAAAAATGTTAGATTACTTAATAGATGTCTTCGATTTGAATCGAAATGATATGTTGCAAGAAGGAAGGTATCACAACAATTTTGATTTCTTCTCTTTTCCTAATTTTGGCATGGATCACCTCAAAAACACCCCGTTTCCACCACTGCCCTATCCACAGTTAGAGGAAGTAGAAGATTTTTGGGCGGCATTGAAAGAAAAAGATCACCTTCTTCATATGCCCTATGAAAAATACGAAAGTGTCATTCGGTTTTTTGAAGAAAGTGCTGGAGATCCCAATGTCACTCACATCAAGGTGGTTCAATATCGGGTAGCGCAAAAATCGAGAATCATGAATGCGCTCTTAAATGCAGTAAAAGCCGGGAAACAGGTCAGCGTATTTATCGAAATTAAAGCACGATTTGATGAAGAGGCCAACCTCAATTGGGGCGAAAAATTAGAAGAAGCCGGAATCAACGTTCACTACTCCTTCCCAGGCTTAAAGGTTCACTCGAAATTAGCTATTGTCAGAAGACAAGAAGAAGATGGCCCCAAACTCTATACCTATCTCAGCACGGGCAACTTCCACGAGGAAACCGCCAAATTGTATTGTGACTATGGCTTTTTCACTGCAGACCCCAGAATAACAAGGGAAGTTGCCCGGGTTTATTCATTCCTGGAGACTGTACAAATCCCCCAAAAACAGTTTCAGCACCTCCTTGTTGGACAATTTCAGCTAAGACCCGGACTCGAAAAGCTCATTGACTTTGAAATCAATGAAGCTAAAGAAGGTAGAGAGTCTGGCATGACTATAAAATTAAATAGTCTTCAGGATCCCCGGATGATTGAAAAGCTCTATGAAGCCAGCCAGGCAGGTGTAAAAATCGATCTCATTGTGAGAGGAATATGCTCTCTGGTTCCGGGTATAACCGGACTTTCCGATAATATTTCTGTCGTTTCTATTGTGGATCGATTTCTGGAACATGCAAGAGTCTATCTCTTTCACCATCGGGGAGAAGAAAAATTATTCTTGTCCTCAGCCGATTGGATGGTCCGCAATCTAAGCTATAGAATTGAAACGACTTTTCCCATTTATGATAACGATATCAAACAGGAAATTCTTGATATTTTACATATCCAAAAAATGGATAATGTAAAAGCCCGTATTATTGATCAAGACCACACGAATTCGTATCGCCGAGATAAATCAGATCTCGCGATTCGAAGCCAATATGAAACCTATTACTACTATAAACGTCGGCTGGACCAATATCACAAATCGGTGACCGATGAAAATATGGAAACCCCTTAACTTAATCTAATATGCTTACTGCTGTTTCTCCCATAGATGGACGCTACCAATCCAAAACAAACCCAATATCTGACTTTTTCTCAGAGTACGGACTTATTCGATATCGTCTCCGGGTAGAAGTTGAGTATTTTATAGCGCTCTCCGAAATCGGACTACCTCAGCTGCCACCACTATCGGAAGCAGAATGTAAAAGCTTGCGCCAACTCTATCTAAAATTCACACCGGTAGAAGCTGAAAAAATAAAGGAAATTGAAAAGACTACAAATCACGATATAAAGGCAGTCGAATATTACCTCAAAAATAAATGGCCGGAACTGGGAATCAAGCAGAACCCTGAGTTTATTCATTTCGCCCTGACCAGCCAAGATATAAATAATACTGCCGTTCCCTTATCCATCAAAGAAGCTATAGAACAGGTCGTCTCACCTGCGTTAAAGGCCCTATTAAAGCATCTCACAGAACTAGAGGAACGGTGGAAAGATGAACCCATGCTAGCCCATACCCATGGTCAACCTGCCTCACCTACCCGCCTCGGAAAAGAAATAGCCGTGTTCCGAAGCCGATTAGAAAAACAGTATAAATCTCTTTTAACGCTCCCTATTGAGGGTAAATTCGGAGGCGCAACAGGAAATTTTAACGCTCATTACGCAGCATACCCGAAAATTGACTGGCATCAATTTGCCGACGGTTTTGTAGAAAAACGTCTGGGGCTGGAACGACAACAATATACCACACAGATCGAAAATTACGATCAGCTCGCTGCCCTATTTCAGAATATGATTCGAATCCAAACCCTATTGATGGACCTAACTAAGGATTTTTGGGCCTACATATCTATGGGATATTTCAAGCAAAAAGTCATCGCCAATGAAGTAGGCAGTTCAGCTATGCCCCACAAAGTTAATCCCATTGATTTCGAAAATGCAGAAGGAAACCTGGGTATCGGCAGAGCCTTGTTTACACATCTATCGCAAAAACTCCCGATATCCCGCCTGCAAAGAGACCTAACGGACTCTACGGTAAGCAGAAACATTGGGGTACCTTTTGCCCATACACTCATCGCATTATCTTCTATCCAAAAAGGACTTTCCAAAATCGAATTGCATCGAGA
>CAZVFU010000013.1:0-37453 GCA_964626595.1 uncultured Saprospiraceae bacterium | reverse complement strand
CAGTTGTTTTCTACTGTCCGTTTTATGAGTAAGATAACCAGTCTTAAGTTGACGCCTATGCCTGAAGGGGTGATATTAGCATAGAAACAGATAAGAAAAACGAATACGCACCCTAAAAGGCATACGCGCCATCTTAAGGAGATATCGCCTGTAAAGAATAATCTTTTTCTCTAAACTGCTGCTCTTTCAATGTCTGCATGATAGCTGCGCCATTTTATGGGCTTGCATAGCCGCAGGGTAAACCTCTCGCAAGTACCCTACAAAGAAAAAACATTCCTCATTCCGCACTTGATGCGGAATCTGTTCGTCAGGTTACCGTTGCTTAGAGCTAAGGATTGCGGGTCGGTGCCTGCAATGAGGATGTTATTTTTTGTTTATTCGTGAACGGAGTTCTAATAATCACGTGTTACTCGTGTTCCATCACCTTCACTCCGAATAGAATGCAGATGTCATGGATTGGAAAACGGATCACGGAGGTTGCAAAAGGACTGGTTCGTAAATGAAGCTAAAATCGCCCTAATCAATGACCGGTCTCAAAACTACAAACGCCCCAGGGTGCACAGTAACTCCGGCACAATTCAGCGTGATCCCGGCGCGTAAAGTCTGAGGGGGCGATCGCCTCGAAGCAAGCCGGATGAGATTCTTTTAGAGTAGAAAGCATCGTGTGACGGGCCCCTGCTCGCTGTCCTGTTTTGTAGGGCACCCAAAAATGGTTTGTAGACAATTTTGGGTCCAGCTGGATGACGGCCAAAAGCCCTTTTTCATTGGACAGGCACTCGCCTGAGTAGGTATGGGACTCATATTGGCTGCGGAACTGATCTTCATCGACAAATTGACAAGAGAGCGATTTCGGTGCGAATGTCCGCGGAATTGTGGACTGCCGGGATGCCATTTTGTAAGTGGCTTCTTTCGCAACCCAAAACTTAAAAAGAACCTGCTTTGATCGAGAGTGCTCTCTCCAGAAAGCTAATTCAGTGGAGCTTAAGATTTTATTGGCGATACGCACGCCACGCTTCCATTCCCTATCCATAAAGACTTGGGAAAGAAAGTCATTGGCAATCATGATTTTTCTGCTATGATTTCCATAGCAGAGCCTACGGACATCATTTTTTCAGCTTCATCGTCTGTGATTTCGATATCGAAGGCATCTTCAATATCGAGAATAATGTCCACCAAATGAGCCGAGTTGATATGTAAATCCTCCATGAGGTCCAATTCATCGGTCACATCATCTGGCTTTTCACCTTCTGGAATATAGGGGTCAATAATTTTTTCAAGCTTAGTCCGAATAACCTCTGTAGTCATAGTGTGACGCGTTTAATTATCGCAAATTATACTTTAGATGGCACCAACTCAAAATACAGCTCGATTCTTCGCCCGTTTTTCTTAAATTCCATCGTATCGCAAAGTTCCCGAATTAAATAGACACCCCGCCCTCCACAGCACTCAATTTTCTCAGCTGTGGTTGGATCGGGTAGTTCCTGATAGTTAAATCCCACCCCTTCGTCCTCAACGACAACGCGCAGTTGAGATGAAGAGTTGGATATTTCGATGCGTACATATTTACTTGAGTCCTTCTGATTGCCATGAATAATGGCATTGCTGACAGCCTCTGTCAATGAAACCATTAAGTTGCACTTGAGGTCATCGGGCAAATCGTAATGATGCGCCCATTCATCTACCAGAGTTTGGATCTCACAAATATTATCTGGGTGGGAAGATATTTTGTGCATAAGATGCGCTTCTGAAACGTTTGATCTAAAACACTAACTTATTGAACGTCCAAATTGTTCCCGAGTTGATCATAGTAATCTTCTACCAGACCCCGATAGAAGGCTTGAACTGCCGGAGAGACCGTTCGGATTTGCTCTATGGCGGCTTCACGCTCTCGCAAATACTCTTCTAAGGCCGGTGGCTTTTGCTGCTGCGCAATTTCGCGGGCCTGTTCTGCTTTTCGCTCTTCTTTTTGCTCGCGCTGTCGCTCCGCATTTTCACTTTCTAATAGTCGAGTAACAATATCGCGCTGGCGCCGAACCATTTCTTGGGTCAACCGCATATTTACGAGATCTGTCTCCATTTCATCCATTTGGTCAATGATTTCCTGCAATGCCTGATCGCCCTGACCCTGTTCTCTTTTTTTCGACTGAAAATCGCGGAGCATTTTCTTCAATTTCGCTTGTTCCCGAGCCATTTTTGCATATTCTTCGGCATTTCCTTCTTTACCTCCAGATTTTTTACCCTTATTTTCCTCCGCCTTTTTCTTCATCTCCTCATTGAGCTTTTTCTGCCCTTCTGTAATCATTTCCATCGGCTTTTTACCGGAACCGGGTTTTAAAGAGGGTTTGGGTTTTGAGCACTGTTGACTGCCTGGCATCATCTCAGCCATTTGCTCTTGCATCTGCTGCATGGCTTCGCTGAGCATGAGAGCCAAGTCATTTAAATTTTTCATCGCCAACTGTTGCTGACGACCCGCATCGCCCTTTTCGCGTTCTGCAAGATGACTTACACTACTCGAAAAATGATCTTTAACTTCTCCAATTTTATCTAATATAAAGCTCTCAATTTGCAAATTGCGCTTACTCAGTGCAATTAAACTATCCTCAACGATTTTAAACTTATCCTCCAGACCAAACTGCTCCTGCGTCAATCTCGTAAAACGTGGCGTTAGCGGGCTGGTGCGCTCAAAATTAGAAATGAGGTCTTCCTGACTGAAGGAAACTTCCAACAAATTTTCCAAAATTTGTCGCAAGAGTTCCAGGTCTAACTCCATGGATTCCATAGAGGCAGATTGCATCCCGGAAGAGGCACTTTTCTGCATATCTTGCATTTTCTTGCGAGCGCGCTCCTGCTGCTGTCCGGCCTGCTTTTTTTCATTTTGCTCTAAACTCTCTTTTGCCCCTTCCAGGTCCTCCTGAATATCGCGCATTTCTTCGCGGATATTCTTCATATTTACTGGCGAGGGAAGTTTACGGCTGCGTTGGTTGAGTTCTTTCATCTCTTCCTTTGACTTATCAAACTCCTCATTGATTTCTTCCTGCTCCTTTTTCAACTCCTCCGAACCTTGCTCACCTTTTTTAGTTCGCTCTTCCAGATCCTCTAGTTTTTCGGCCAGCTCCTGAACCTTACTCAATTCCTGTTGCAAGTCTTTCTCAAATTCCAGTTGCTTAAACATCTTCTCTAAGCGCTCTGTGGTCAGTTCCATGCTACTTTGATTCTCGTCCATCTCCTCTAACTTGTCTAGCGCCTCGTCTTTCTTCATCTCTTCCATCAACTCCTGAATTTTTTCCAGAAGTTCTTTCATCCGCTCATCTTCAGCCGCCTCCTCAAACATTTCTTTGAGCTTCTCTTGCTTTTCCTTTTGTTCCTCAGTTAGTTCTTTACTCTCCTCCTCGGCACGTTGCTTCTCTTCAAACTTCTCAAGCATTTCTTTCATCTGCTCTTCGATCTGCTTTTCCTTTTCCATCAGGTTTTGAAGGTCGCGCTGGTCCTTCCAGTCCATTTCTTTTTTATTGAGCAGTTTTTCACGCATTTTTTGAATTTCCTCTTTTAGCTTTTTGCGCTCCTTGAGGTTATCATCTAACTGTTCTTCTATATCCTTTTGATTGGCTTTCGTAATCGCATCGTATTCTTCCAAAGTGGGCTTTTCGAAAGTCATGACATCAGATCGGGACACCTTAGGTCCCCGAATACCGTCATTATCGTACACCTCAAAATAATAACTTACGGTGCTTCCTGGAGCCAGTGATAAGCTATCCAGTTCGAGAATATAGTCAAATGTGGTCGGGTTAGAGCGAATAGGAATCCGATTGCGCTTAACTATCGGCTTTCCTTCCTTATTTTTAATTTCATACACAAACTGAAGACGACTCAAGCCATAATCATCGCTCGCTTCGCCGGCAAAAAATAAGCGTCGGTCATCTACACTGTCTTTAAATGCCTGAGCTCGAATGTTGGGGTGGCGATCCTCTCGAACCTGCAATAGATACGAGCTGGAGTCTGCCCGGTTCAGATGTTGACTGGAAACATAAATGCGGTAAGCCTGCGATTCAAAAAACTTCTTATTCAGCTCGAAGGCTTGATGCCCTTTTTCCTCTGCAATTTGAACGCTATCGTCTATGAAAGCGACTTCGATAAGCTCAGCACCCTCTGTTTCGAACATCCAGGTCAGCTGGCTTCCTTCTGCGACAGTAACATCTCCAATATTATCCAACGCCCGTTTCGGAAGTCCGGTATAAGCCGGAGGCTGAATTTGTAGTTGAAAAGAGCTCAATTGCGGCCGCTCAATCACCTTTAGGGTATATGGGCGAGATTTTACATCACCAGAAAGCAATCGAAAATCAGTGTCTTTTTTTACTTGTGAAAACCGATAGTGAAAACGACCGTTGTCACGGGCAGACATATTGTAAATTTGCCCTCCAAGCTCAATGCGCACATCAGAGGGTCTCACATCCCCTTCGGTATAAGTTTCCAGATCGAAATCACCGTACTGAATAACCTGAAGAGTGTCATTACCAATAGCAAACTGAAAAGGAGCGGGGCGTTCAAATTCCGTATTATTCTGAAGGATGCGCTGACTGCTGTCGCGAATCCAATCGGGGATAAAAACCAACAAGAGTAATAGCAATAAAAGCGGTGGTACCGCATACTTTAAATATTTCCTGTTCTTGCCCAAATCTATTGCTGATAAAAACGGCACCGATTTGATCTGTTGTGCTTTCTGATCAATCCCGGCCAAAAGCAAGCTGGGATCCGAAGCATGATCCGCCTGTCGTTGAAGTTGAAGGATATTTAGTAAGCGGTCCTCCACCGAAGAAAAGTGCTTTCCAATTATCTTGGCCGCCTGATCGTGACTAATTTGCTCACCGAGCTGAAAATATTTTCCAGCAGGCCAGGCAATCCAATATCCGAAACTCCCTACAGCAACTGCGATAAAGCTGTAAAACAAGACTTGACGAATGGAGCTGTCAAACCAAAACTGGGCTTCCAAAACGGAAAAAAGTACAAATAAACCCAAAACCAGGCCTACCCAGAGAAGACCTCCTTTAATAATTTGATTCAGGTAGTATTTTCGGGTAAAGCGATCCAGCTTCGAAATCAGTGCCTGATATTGTGTGCTTTGAGCCATGTATTGTTACGTTTTTCCAACTCTTATAACCGTTGAGAATGGGTAAAGATTGCTTTATTTATGAGTATTCTTAACGAAGCAAGTGGGATGTTCGTTCCCTGAGCGACCCAGAAAATAATTTGCCATTTGTCATTTGTGCGGGGCTTCGGTGTTTTTTCTCTTTGAAACGCTAAAATACGAGTTTTTTAAGGATAGATCCCAATCCCGAAATATGCAAGCATTTTTCGCCCTGCGGGCCGAAGTTCTCGCGATATAGTATATTATTCCAATTCTCAAATCATGTGATAAAGAATCAATGACCGCGAATATTCTACAAAGCATATTATACCTTGTTATTTGCTTTTTATCTTGAAAAATTTGGAGTCTCGATTAACCTCTTAGTTATACAGGCTTTGAAGAATTTCGAGGGTTTCGCTCTGTTTTATTTGACTACAATTACACTCCAAATTGAGAATCAGAGCTTATCATCCACCTGGCGCTATTTAAATAATCGCTCAAGTTCAAGGGGTAAGCCGTTGCTAAAACAATGTATTTCAATAAACGGCATCGTTTGATTACTGTTTTTGGCATTAAGTTTATGAATAATGCGGGCTGTAATCCCTGTGGAGCTTTTCTGAGGTAGTTCATTTGGGCTTAACCTCTACATGCCGGAAACAAATGTGATTTACAAAAGGAGAACCACAGAAATAAAATAAGGAGGGCAAATGCATTCGCCCTCCTTATTAAAACTACTCGGTCCTTAAACCCAGATTTACTCCATCATGTCAATGCTGCTGTTGATAAAGGCATTGAGTTCCTCCCCTTGCAGCATGTTTTGATTTAGCCGCGCCAGGTCAAAGAGGTATTTTGCAAACTTCTCTTTTTTCTCTTCAGATCTCATTCGCATGAGTTTCTCATTAACCAATTTATGGTTCGTATTGATCACCAATTCATACATGTCTGGCATGGCATTCATATCCATCCCCTGCATTTGTTGCATTTCCTTCATCCTTCGCATGAACTCCGGGCGGGTAATGAGAACGGGGTGATCATCCGGGCTCAACGCTTCCATTTTGAGCTGTTGATTTTCAGGCACTACCGCTTTAAAAATACCCTCTACTTTTTCTTTTTGCTTATCATTAAGCTGATCCTCATGCTCTTCACCTTTATCGATCAGTTTATCGGGTGTGCTGGAGTCGACGCGAACAAACTGAATATTCTCTTCTTTCTGCTCGAGTTGTTGTAAAAAGTGCGTGTCGATAACCGAATCCATAATGAGTACATCATAGCCCTTGGCCCGCGCAGCTTTTATGTAACTGGTGTGCGAATCTTTTTGAGGGGTGTACAAAAAGGTAAGCTTCTCATCTTTATCTGTTTGCTCATCCTTAATTTTGGCGCGATACTCCTCCATGGTGTAGTATTCACCTTCCGTGTTCTTCAGCAGGCTAAAATCCTTGACTTTATCGTAAAATTTATCCTCAGACAGCATACCGTATTTGACAAATACGTTAATCTCATCCCACTTTGCTTCGAAATCTTTGCGATCTTCTGTGTACAAGTCTTTCAATTTCTCTGCGACCTTCTTCGTAATGTAGCCCGTAATTTTCTTCACATTTCGGTCCGACTGAAGATACGATCTCGACACATTAAGTGGAATGTCGGGAGAATCAATTACTCCGTGAAGCAGAGTCAAAAATTCGGGCACAATCTCTTTTACCTCATCCGTAACATACACCTGATTGCTGTAAAGGTGAATTTTGTTCTTTTGGACCTCCAGTTGATTCGTAATCTTGGGGAAATAGAGAATACCGGTCAAATTGAAGGGAAAGTCGATATTCAGATGAATCCAAAATAATGGAGGAGAGCTGTAGGGGTACATCTCTTGATAAAAGGCTTTATAATCTTCATCGGTCAGGTCACTGGGGTTCTTTTTCCACGCCGGATTGGGATTATTAATGATGTTAGGCACCTCTTTTTCCTCGGCATCATCACCTTCGCCTTCGGTTATAGTCTCTGTTCCAAACTGGATTTCAATGGGTAGAAACTTGCAGTATTTATCCAGCAATCCCTGAATCCGCGATTTATCCAAAAACTCTTTTTCTTCATCGGCAATGTGAAGAATCACATCTGTTCCTCTTGTTTGGCGTTGTCCCTCGTCGATTTCGTAAGCGGGTTCTCCTTCGCAGGACCACTTTGCTGCCGTATCTTCTTCTTTGTAGGAAACACTATCGACTTCAACCTTTTTGGCGACCATAAAAGCGGAGTAAAAGCCTAAACCAAAATGTCCGATGATAGAACTATCATCTTTGTATTTTTCCAGGAACTCGTGAGCGGAGGAAAACGCAACCTGATTGAGGTAAGTTTTCATTTCTTCCGCAGTCATCCCTAAACCAAAGTCACGTATGGTAAGCGTACCCTTTTCTTCATCGAGAATGACTCGGATCGTGAGATCTCCAAGTTCTTGCTCATATTCGCCTTTTCTGACCAGGGTCTTTATTTTCTGAGTGGCATCTATGGCATTGGCGATGAGCTCACGTAAGAAAATCTCCTGGTCGGAGTATAAAAATTTCTTGATAATGGGAAATATATTTTCCGTCTGGACTGAAATTTGACCTTTTTCCATTGCACAAATTTTTAAGGATAAGGTAGCAAATTACATTCCAAGCCTGAGTTTGCGCCAATATGACGGTCAAAGCCTCCAGTTCCTCTGCCAATTCGTCTTTGATGTGATTAATTAGCAATTTAAGCCTGTTATTACACGATTGACCTTTGAAGATGGATAGTAATTATTTCGCGTTCTTAAATCTGTTCAGGATTCTTGAAGCGGTGCGAAACCACAGAGGTGAAGAGGTTCGAAAAGTGGAGGACATTCCGCTGGGTGACAGCCTGCCGATCCCTCTGTGTAAGGGATAGTAGGGGATCCGCCGAAGGCCGGATGTCGCCACCTTTTGGAAGGTGGCGACCGACAGCCCCGCATAGCCCGACCCCCCCAATCCTTTTGGGGGGGATACACCCAAAAATTAATGCGAAAAAATATCCAACATCTGCCGGGGCCATCCGTTTCATTCATATGAAATATGCATTTTTTTTGTCGATAATTTTTTCAATAGCGGCATGTCAGCCCGGGAATCAGAAAATAGGGACCTATACGGAGGCGCGTTCGACGGATACGTTTGAAAATTACTGGTATTCTGGGGAAGCGGAAGTAAATACCTATGCCCTAAAACAAGTGCGATATGGTGCGATTCATGAGGGGCGTGCCACCCGGATTTTTGTGACTGAACCGATGAGTGTGGATAGACAGGTAAAATCGGACGACCCGGCGGCGGAAAAATCGCGAACGGTGCTAAAAATGAATGCCACACGGAAATTTAATACGGGAGTATATCCTTATTCTGTTATGACTTCTGTTTTTTCACCGGTAGATGGTGCCGCGATGTCATTGCCATTGAAGTTGACGAGTTCGATTCAGGAATGGTGTGGGCAAACGTTTTTACAAATGAATCGCGAAAAGAAAAACGCGTATCGCTATCATTCCTTTTCCTACTTTGGATCGGAAGGTGACCAACAGGGACGGTGGACTTCGGCCATGTTGGAAGATGGGCTTTGGAACCAAATTCGCCTGGAGCCCGGAGCGTTGCCGACAGGTACGATTCAGCTAATACCGGCCGGGGCATATCTTCGATTTCAGCATCTGGATCTACAGCTCTTTGAAGCTGTGGCGACAGTAAAAAAGACGAAGAATGGACGAAAAATATATGAGGTGCGGTATATGGATATTCCACGAATTTTGCGCATTGAATTTGATGCCCAGTTTCCTTATGTCATTCGGAGTTGGGAGGAGGAGAACACAAATTCCGGTCGGATGACGCGCGCGGAACTCTTGGCAAGTGATAAACGGGCATATTGGTCGCAAAATGGCGTAGATGATCGCAGCGAGCGCAGTGAGCTACAATTGCCTGAAAATTATCAATAAAAATATGAGTGAATACAAGATGGATCCGCCCATACAGGGGCAATATTATATGCATGAGAGTGTGGGAACTTATCATTGTCGATCTTGCCGAGAGGCATTGTTTTCATCGGAGCATAAGTTTTATTCGGGTTCGGGTTATCCGAGTTTCGATCGGCCGCTTTCGGGCGGAGTAAAGCTAAAGGAAAACTTGAGTCGGGGACGGGCGGTGCATTGTGAAAATTGTGATGCCTTTTTGGGTCGACTTATTCGGGATGAGAATTTTACTGAAACAAAGCATCGATATGATATCAACTCTTCCGCTCTTCAATTTCGAGCCGGAATGGATCCGGGCTGATGTCCTAATAAATTTCTATATTTGAAAGGCTGAGGAAAATATCAGTCTTTTACACCTAAAAATAAAAACATATGAATCATTTAAAGTGGGTTACCCTTACGAGTAGTCATGACGAGATTCAGGCCAACCTGATTGCGAGTAGTTTGCACGAAAAGGATATTCCGGCAGTTACGTACAATAAAAAAGACAGTGTTTATGTGATGCTTGGGACGGTTTTTGTCCTTGTTCCTGAAGAAAACCTGGATCGAGCTAAACAGATCTTAGTTGATGAAGGGATTGTGGATGCAAGTGCTTTTGAAGACATTGACTAAATCGACATCGAAGCCCAGAGTATTTACCTCTGGGAGGGATGCATCTATCGTATGAAGTTAGCTCTATTTGGTCAGTATATTGATGTCTCTTCACTTACCTACGTGAAGGCTTTCTTTGAATTACTGGATAAGCGTAAAGTTGATTATTGCATTTATTCACAGTATAGTGATCAAATCCAAGCCCTTTGGCCCGAATTTGACGTGCCACGTCAATATCAATCCCGAGAAGAATTGATGGAAGAAAAGGCCGACTATGTGATTACTTTAGGCGGTGATGGCACAATCTTAAGTTGTGTTGCCTTTTTAGGGTCGGCAGAAATTCCAATCATGGGTATCAATTTAGGCCGTCTGGGTTTTTTGGCCTCTACAGAGATGCGATTTACGGAAGAGGCACTTCGAGTATTGCGCGATCAGACCTACCAGGTTTCACATCGATCACTGATTCAAGTCGACATGGACTTAGATTTGTTTGGCGACCAATCTTTTGCCCTTAACGATTTCACCCTCCACAAGCGAGACACCTCCTCTATGGTTATTATCAAAGCCTCTGTAGATGGTGAGTATCTCAACACTTACTGGGCCGACGGACTGATCATAGCTACTCCAACGGGATCTACCGGGTACTCGCTGAGCTGCGGCGGGCCGATTTTATTTCCGCGATCCGGCAACTTTGTCCTCACGCCTATTGCGCCTCACAATTTAAATGTGCGTCCGATAGTTATTCCGGATAGCAGTGAGATTCTATTGGAAATCGAAGGACGCAGCGGGCAGTTTTTAGCTACTCTGGATTCGCGATCCAAAACCATTGGCGAGCAGCATAAAATTCGCGTATTCAAAAGTGAAATTAAAGCGCAGCTCATTCAATTGCCCGAGACCACTTTTTCGGAAACGCTCCAGCAGAAAATGGGGTGGGGCTCAGATATCCGCAATTTTTGATTATGGAAATAAGGATCTCATGGGGCGAACAACAATTTCGGGCAGACCTCAGTGCACCACTAGATCTGACAATTCCCCTCGTGCCTGGGCAATTAGGCCCGAATTGTTTTTACGCGCCCCCTTTTGAAGCTTCGCCCCTGCGCGCCGGTGATTTTGTCGGAAGCATTGCAGAGGGCTCGCCCGTCAATTTTTTCAATATGCGCATCAATCCGCATGGAAATGGTACGCACACTGAGTGTGTGGGACACATTAAGTCCGGGGACTTCTTTATTGGTCAAAGTCTAAGGTCATTTCACTTTCTTTCTCAGCTGATTTCTGTGTACCCTGAAAAAAAGGAGGGAGGCGATCGAGTGATAGATGTTTCCCATCTGCAACAACATTGGGATCCCGACCCTGAGGTTGCTGCGCTCATTATTCGAACTTTACCTAACCCTGACGAAAAGAAAAGTCACATATACAGCGGAACAAATCCTCCGTACTTTAGTCCTGAAGCCATAGATTTTATTGTTGAACGCGGTATTACACACCTTTTAGTGGATTTGCCTTCTGTGGACCCCGAATCAGATGGCGGTCGATTGGCTGCTCATAAATCCTTTTTCAATTTCTCGGGTCCCCCGCGAACCGAAAGCACCCTCAGTGAGTTATTGTATATACCTAATCATATTAAAGATGGTAAGTATTTGCTGCAGCTTTCGGTCCTGCGTTTAGAATTAGATGTCAGTCCGAGCCGAGTTGTGGTTTATCAACTTAAATAATAATGGCCGAATCGAATCCAATAGAATTATACACGACCTTTAAGGAAACCGGACAGCAGTCCTTTCGCTCAATCGTGGATTTTTGGGATGAGCACCATGGGGATTTATACCAACTCCCTTTGGATAAATATTTTGACTTACTGAACACCTATGCCCGTGCCCTATTTGAGCTGGGCAAATACAAAAGGTTTTTGGGGAAAGCTGAAGAGATATTGTCTCTGTCCTTTGAGTTTAATCTCACACATTGGGAAAATAAAGATGTGGTGATTCACACTTTGCTAAAGAAATCAGCAGCTCACTTCCATTTGTACGAATTGAAAGATGCACGTAAGACTTTATCCCAGGTCCTCACCTTATCCCCAGATCACTCTGCTGCCCGGCATTTGTTGCAACGTTGCGTTCATCGTGAGAATCGCAGCCGAAAACAAGTGTGGCGAGCGATAACTATTCTCCTCATGCTGGGTGCTGCACTTTCTGTCGCTGTGGAATTGATTGTTATTCGACCCTTTTTTCCGGATATTGTCCAACTCACAGAGTATGTGCGCATTGGATTATTCGTAGGCGGCTTGAGTTTATGGGCCGGAGCGGAGACCCTGCAGTGGCTTCGAGAAAAAAAGGAGTGCTCGGATATTATTCGAAGTTTGATGAAAGCTCGCCGCGAGCAGGAATAACTTGTTACTTTCTTCAGCTCGGATTATTTCGCAGGCTCCTGTTAATTCGGTGCTAAATGAATCTCAATAAAAAAGATTCCCTTCACGATACATCGGAGTCGTCAGTTCCTGTCTGAAAATAGCTGTGAATGGGTGATTAAATCGCAGCTATTATTTCCAATGGAATTAAAAAGATCTCGAAAAGAGCCCATTGGATAAGGAAATCTCCTGAGTTGACTATTCTTCTTTACCCGACTTTTCCGATGAGGTGTCGATTCGTTCGAAGCGATATGCACCTTCTTTAGGGCCCCAAACCTGCTTTCCTTCCTCTGACCAGCCCCGGTCCCAGGTTTTGATCAAGTCCGACCGGATTTCAACTTCAGAGGTGGCGTATTGAGCGCCCTGAAACTGAGAAAAACAGTCCTCTCCATATGTTTCGCCTTCATAGTGTTTAAAGGCCTTTCGGTGTAAAAAGACACCACACCCTTCTTTGATCAATACAATTTCCTCCGGATAATCGTCGAAAAATTGGGGAGCGCTCCATTTTCCTGCAAAGACTTGTGGATTTCTAAACTCGTAATTTAATATTTTGAATCGTTCAGAGGATAGTTGAACGACGCGGTACATGCGCTGCCGATACGGCTTTTCGCCTTGCTTCGCTAACGCCTGCTCAACATAAAACCATTGACCGGTGCGCTCCTTCCAAACCGGGACAATATGCAGATGAACTGCTGAGTAGGAACTATCCTCAAGAGCCTGAGTTTCAGATGAGAAAGAGCCCGTCAAAAGCTCTGCCAATTCTTCCTGAGAATCGGAGTACGAAATCGCCCGACTTCCGCCACATGCATGTAAGAGTAAAATACTTAACAGAGCCGCACAAAAGGATAACCTACACATATATAATGTATTAAGAACCATGCCCAAATATAATAAAAAGGTTCAGAAGTAAAATTGGTGAAATCTGGACTTGATATCCGTATCGAATTCATGTACGTCGTCCAAATAGGGTCAAGTTAAACAACGCGGATTTTATCCTTAATCGACCGGATAAACTCAGAGGAAACACTAGGACGGTGTACATTCTTTTTGATAAACGTCCTGTATTGCTGTGCATTCTGCAACATTTGCTTGCAGTTGTCATCCTCTGCCACCGTCTCTAAAAGCTGGCGCTCATCGCCTCGGTCCAACGCCTGATCGAGATAGAGGTCAATTTTTTCCTGAAAATTGTTGAGTTCTTTTGGGTCATTCATACGAAGTATTTTTACAGCCCATCTTGCTTTTATATGGTCTGAAGCAAGAAAACCTGATAATTACTTTACTTTCTTTGGTATATATCATTTATATGCTAATATAAGACAATTTTTCAACTTTTATGTTAGCCGCCTCTTTTATCCTCATATCCCTTTGTCTCTGCATAACTTTTTAATTTCTCTTTTAGTAAATTTCGAGCACGGAATAATCTTGACCGCACCGTTCCGAGTGGAATCCCAATTATGCTGGAAATTTCCTCATAGGTGAAGCCTTCGATATCACACAGCAAAACCACCGTCCTAAAATCCACTGGCAAGGAGTTTATCGCATTCGATACCTCGTCACCCATCATATTCTCAAAAAGCTCATCCCTAAGATCTAAATACTGTACGCTGCTCGCCATATCAGTATCGTGATAGGAGATGTACTCTTCCAAATCTATCTTTGTAGGCCTTCTACTCTTTTTACGGTATTCGTTAATGTAACCGTTTTTCAATATTTTGAACAGCCATGCCTTCGCATTAGTTCCTGACTCGTAATTTTCAATAAAACGATAGGCTTTCAAATAGGTGTCCTGGACTAAATCTTTTGCCATGGCATCATCATAGCACAAGTGATATGCAAAGGTGTTCAAGGACTCAATGTGCGGAAAAAGCTCTTCCTCGAAGATTTTTTCTTTTTCCGCTGGTGTGAGTGATTTTTTTGCCATCTGGTCGCGTAAAGATCAATAATTTTTCTGAAAGAGAGGAAAATCAAGCATCAACTTTTGTCTCCTGCCACATATTCGCCTTCCGTGGACAGTGGGATGACCTTATCTTCTGCTGTAACAAATACATTACCCGATTGCGCTTTGACCTCCAATCGCCCCAGACCGGTAAAGCGACCCAGAGCCGGCAAAATGCATGAGGACTCTCGGAAATAAAAGCAAGGCAGCACCAGTCTTTGCCTTCCCTTTCCCCTTAGCTCTACTCCCGGATGCACGTGCCCGGAAATGGAGGCAAAATTTTCAGACTTCTCATCCGGCTCGTGAATGAATTCAATACCTTCACCAGCAAGGTGTCGGTCCATACATGAAATACCAATTTCCCGATAATGACGAATATTAATAATATCGTGGTTACCCAGGATTAAAGACCAGTCGATACTCGAATAGGACTTCAACCATTCCGAAAAGCGATTCCAGGGCCCGGATTCGTATCGACTGTGAAACAGATCTCCAAGAATCCACACTTCTGTGGGTGAAAAATCGCGAATCATTTGAGAAAGGTGTTCCAGCGTGGTCTCATCCGAACCCGGCGGCAAGTGTATACCCGAGCGTCGAAAGTGGCTGGCTTTTCCAAGGTGTAAGTCTGTAACGAGCAATTTTTGCTGACGTTTCCAATACATTCCCTTGAGAGGGTGTAACACCCACTCCTCCCCTTGCCAGTGATGAGTCGCGGTGGTATATTTTGAGTTCTCTAATTTCATGTCGATATTCAGACGTTTCAAAGTGGCCTATAGTTTTATGTACCCTAAAAAACTGTACTTTTGAGCAAAATCATGACTGTTGGTGACACAGGTCACCGCAAAAAAGTAATAGAATGGCCAAATTAGCCTTGAATTAAAACGAAAAACAATGAAAAAACGAGAACCTGTTTCAGAAATTATGACTAAATCTGTTATTAGCGTAAACAAGAATAACAATAACCTGCGCGAGGTAAAAGATATTTTTCACAAAGAAAACATCCGTCACTTACCCGTCAATGACGGCCAAAAAATTATTGGTATCATCAGCAAAAACGACCTGATGCGGCTTAGTTTTGGCAGCATGTTTGACAATCAGGAAAACGCGGATGAGGCCGTACTGGATATGTTATCCATTGATCAAGTTATGACGCACAATCCTACGACAGCTGATTCTTCAACAGAAATCCGAGAAATCGCTCAAATGCTTATTGATGGTGGGTTCCATTCACTTCCCATCGTGGATGAAGGAGAAACAGTGGGGATTGTCACAAGCACAGACATCATGAAATACTTCCTCGCTCAGTACTAGTGTCATGACATTTGGAAAGGGTACTTAGTATTCGGAGTGGGTACTTAGTATTCTTTTCGATCGGCACGGATCTTATTATTGATCTTGTGCGGAAATCCAAAAAGAATCTTGCGCGGGCCGTGTTCCATACACATTTAGTATATGGAATGCGGATTTCCTTCGGCTTTCTTGAAAGGATGCGATTATTTTATTGTTCGAGCTGGGGGATGTTGTTGGTTGTTGCGTTTCTGAATCACTGATTACACTGATTTTCAAGATTACACGGATTAGGTTGCGGTATTTTTTGATCAGGAGCAGCTGAGTGATATGGATGTGTTTGTTCGTCTCTGCAATAACCCTAGCTCAAACTATCGTGCTCTGAATCGCTGACTCATCTGATGAAATGATGGCTCTGATTTATTTACGGAAGTTCTCATAAATCAAGATTCCAACCCTCATAGAAATACCTATAAAAAGCCCCAGCGGGGCGACACCTTGTCCCGCCCCTGGCTGCCGCAGGCTGAGGTGAAATAGGGAAACACAGATGTATTTCGGCAACCTAAAATGAACCAAATTGCCAAGCCAGCGGAAGAACACCTCTTACCTCAGTCTCTACTTTCGAATATACACCTGTATAAACCTCGAAGCCTTCGGCTGCAATTGTGCGGATTTGTCAGACCAAATACGAGCATCACGCGCTGTGCCATCCATTTCATACAAACCGATCGGTTTGTAATTATTTTTGGAATACCGATAAGCCCAGGCATGAACATCCCGATGATCTCCTTCGGCAATACTCCACGAATAGGGGTGATTTACGAAGACTATATATTTAGGTTGCACTCGCTGCACGTCAGAGGTGAACTCTGATCGCATAGCACCTCTGCGAGGATGACGCTTGTTCAGAAAAGTAACGAAAGTGTGCGTGGTAAAAGGAACTTGATTGAGGTACACGTAAAGCTGGGGTTCAGAGCCCATGACAGCTACCTTCGCGTCCGGTCGTCCATATTCCCGAAGTTTTGCGGCAATATCCCGTATCTCCCAAAAAGGATTGTTTCCATAGGATAACCGCGACCAGCGTTCTACGTCGGGTTGGATATACACCTCCCGTTGATCATAAACATGGTATCCACAAACACTCAATGTAAAGGCAAGAAGTACAAGTTTTGCCGGGCGGTCTGACAAAAAGCGCTTCAGCTGCACATCTAAAAACTCCCAAAGCGCCCCTACACCCAAAGCCAGGGCCGGTAAAAGCAATATCCAGTAATGTCCGTAAAAACGCAGCCCCGGGCTCACCGCCAAAAACGAAAAAACGAAGAACAAAAGCGGAGTAGCTCGACCCCAGGCCCCAACTTTTAGAAAAAAGTGCGCTCCAAAACCCATCAAGGCCAACACGGTCCAGAGAGCGGTATGAGGTGCACTGTAACTCATAAATGTCTTCAAATACTCCATCCCTTCCGTCCATGAGATGGATTGTGTATATACCTGTGCTGGATAGGTCCAAATCCAATACATCATATCCGACCCGCCCGATTGAAGAACGATCCATACTGTAGTCAGCAAGGGACCCAGCAACGCACCTACTATCGCATAGGCCACACGTCTCCGAGACAGATCGTGACTTACCCATATCCTGTAGCACGCCCAAAACCCAAGAAAAAATAAGGGAAACACCATGTTTTGTTTGATCCACACGGACCACCCAATCAAAAGTCCACCTGCCAGCGCATACATCAAATGCTGACGAGAATACGTCAGAATGAGCAGACCCGTCAAGAAACTCAAAATCATCAATGGCTCAGACAAAAGCGCATACCCGTGTAAATAGGGATCCATACTCACCGCATAGAAAGCCATTTGAGCCGCCAATGCCCCCCACTGCCAATCCCTCCGTCGCAATAGTAAAAACAAAAGAAAACCATTGAGGCCATAAATAATCAGCGTATAGCCTCTCGCCCCCTCAAAGTCATAAGCACCCACCGCAGCCAAAACCGCATAGGTATAAAATAAGCCCGGCGGCTTCATCTCATACACACCACTATACGGCAGCTGTCCCTCAGCCACCTGTTTTCCAATCACTAAATACGTCCCCTCATCGCGATCCAGTGGCATCTCGAGATACGGCCAACGCAAATAACTAAAAAACAGCATAAGAAGCACAGCGCCAAGCAGCCAGGCGACAGTATTGTTATCCTTGCCCATAGCGTAAATGTAAAATTATTTATACACATCCCTGGAATGAGCCTCTGCTTCCCTTTACTTTATATAATAATTATTAGGGGGATCCCCGGAGTCCGCCCTATGACGGACTCCGGGTCGCTATGCTTCAGGCTCCACCTACGTTCGGTCACTCTCCAGGCCTGGAGAGTGACGGCCGCCAGCGGCGGCCCCTTGCGCAGCGCTATCCCATTTTGACTTTTCTGTTTATGGTCATGCCTTCCCTGCGACCCTAGCTTCAATTCAAAAAAACTGACTTTGTCATTATGGCACTAATTTTTCAATAAATATGTCTTTTTGTCACCAAAATATAAATAAGTTATGTCCTTTTGACATCAAATCTCCGTTGGCATAAGCCTTGCAATAAGACTTAATAAATTCGTTAACTCAAAAAAAAACATATTATGAAAATTACACGATGGAATCCACAAAGACCTGCAGTTCACAATTGGATGGACGAATTCTTTAATAAAGGTATTGGAAATGTTTTCAATGACGACACCAGTGCCCTTCGACCCGATGTCAACGTAAAAGAAACAGACGATGCTTTTGTCATGGAAGTAGCGGCACCGGGCCTTGATAAGTCAGATTTCAATATTCAGGTAGAAGATGGCAGCCTCACTTTATCTGCTGAGCAAAAGTCAGAGGATGAACAAAAAGGAGAAAAGTACCTGCGAAGAGAATTTCAATACACTTCATTTAGCAGAAGCTTTCACTTGCCGGAAAATGTAAAAGTACAAGACATCGAGGCCAAATATATCGATGGTGTTTTACACGTTAATGTCCCTAAAGCACAACCTACTATTACTCAACCTCGACGTATAGAAATTTCCTAATTTTTTGGTTTTTTAGGAAAGAAAAGGGTGAGCCGATCGGCTCACCCTTTTCTGTTTTATATAACTTATCTTTCCAAACAATGCCTATCTCTCTATGTTACCTGTATAAAGTAAATGGATAAATCAGCAAAAACTTCTCAGCCCATACATGGACTTATTTCACAGCGTTGGAGTCCGCGGTCATTTGATCCCAACGCCCCCATTTCAGATCGTGATTTGAAAGGAATTTTCGAAGCCGCTCGATGGGCTGCCAGTAGCATGAACGAACAGCCCTGGAGATACTATTATGCCCACCAATCTGAGGAAAAAGGTTTTGAGGACCTCTTGGATTGTCTTATGGATGGAAATAAAATTTGGGCCAAAAATGCTGCTGTTTTAGTAGCGATTACCTATAGAGAAAACTTTGAATCGAATGGGAAAGAAAATGTAACAGCTCCTCACGATACAGGTCTGGCTAACGGACAACTTGTATTAGAAGCCCTTTCAAGGAATATCTATGCTCACATGATGGGAGGATATCACAAAGACAAAACGAAAGAACTCTTAAATTTAAAAGGGGAGTCACCCATTTGCTTCATGGCGCTCGGCTACCAGGATACGCCTGACGCCCTCGCAAACGAGGATTTACAAAAACGAGAGCGAGCCAAACGAACGCGCAAAAATCAAGACGAAATTATAACACACTGGTCTCCATCCTGATTTATTGCACAGTTGTTTATATGTTAACATTTGTGTAATATAACTTTATCACTTTTGCACCATAATCAAATACTTCTCAAGATGGTGCGTAGACAACTGGATGTGGTCATTCTTTCCGACCTCCACTTAGGGTCTTATTATTGTCGTGCCCGGGAACTACAACAATATTTATCATCCATCCACCCCAAAACTCTTGTTTTAAATGGTGACGTGATAGAGCGTGCGGCTATTAGTAAACGTTTCTTCCCCCGCAAGCACATGGAGATTATCAATATCTTGCTTCATTTAACCCTAAAGGGTACCCAAATTTATTACGTAACGGGAAATCACGATGACTATCTCCGAAAATTTCTTTCACTCTCGTTCGGCCCGATACATTTTCGGGAGAGTTTAGTTTTTAACATTAAAGGACAGAGCCATTGGATCTTTCATGGTGATGTATTAGATGCACATCGCGTGGTATCTCCGGTAGTTCGCTATCTTGGAGATAAAGGGTACCATATGCTGCTGCGCTTAAATCGAACTCAAAACCGACTTAGAAAGCTCCTTGGGAAGCCCCCTACCTCTTTGGCAAAAAAAGTAAAGGGCAAGTTGGGAAAAGCTCAGTCTTACATAGATCAATTTGAAAAAACAGCGGCCAAGCTTACAGCAAAGAAAGGATATGATCGGGTTATTTGTGGACACATTCATCAGCCCGTCATCAAATCGATTCCGGTGGGAGATCGGCAAGTGACCTATATGAATTCTGGTGACTGGGTCGAAAACTTAACCGCTTTAGAAATGCGTTTCGGGAACTGGGAACTGTACCATTATAATTCGCTGGACTACCAACTATTCAATCCCAAACTATCTATAAATAAGAAAGAGGAGGCGCGTTTTCATCAGCCCTCTCGAACTTTCCCGGACTCTATAACTCTATGAACTTTTTGGCTCAGATGACCTCGTTCGGAGATACTTCAAAGTGAACTAAATCGACGAATTGTTTCACTCGGGCAGTCAGCTCTCCATCAGATATTGCAGTCAGCTTGCGAATACTGAAATCTTCCACACAAAATGAAGCCATAGCGGATCCATAGATGACTGCGCGCTTCATATTATCGTAAGATAAGTCCTCAGTGCGGGCCAGGTAGCCCATAAATCCTCCTGCAAAGGTATCTCCGGCACCGGTGGGATCCGTGACTTGCATTAAAGGTAAGGCGGGAGCAAAAAACATTTGCTCATCTTTATGGAAAAGTAAAGCTCCATTTTCACCTTTTTTGATGACCAGGTAGGTCGGTCCCATATCCATGATCTTTTTTGCCGCTCTCGCCAAGGCATGTTCGCCTGACATTTGGCGGGCCTCCTCATCGTTGATCAGCAAAGCATCCACTCTAGGGATCACTTTCATGAGTTCATCCCAAGCGATGTCCATCCAAAAATTCATCGTATCCATAGCGACAAATCGCGGGGATACGAGTTGGTCTAATACCCGGCTTTGGACCTGAGGGGATAAATTTCCCAACATAACATAGGCCGCTTCTTTATAGGATTCGGGAAGTATAGGGTCAAAATTTTCCAGCACATTTAATTCTGTGCTAAGTGTTTCCCTGCTATTCAAGTCTTCACTGTACTCTCCCGCCCAAAAAAATGATTTTTGATCCTCAATCACCTGCAAACCATCCAAATTGATGCCTTTTGACTTCATATCATCAAGGACTTCCTGCGGAAAGTCATTTCCAATAACAGAAACCAATTGAACCGGATGTGTAAAATTGGCCGCAGATAAGCTTATATAAGTGGCGGCCCCTCCTATGGCGCGTTCAGCATGTCCATGGGGGGTTTTAATATCATCAAAAGCGACGGTACCAACGGTAAGTAGACTCATAATCATTCTTTTCTGGGCGTGAAGATACAAAGAAAGTAGAACCAAAAAATAGGCTGTTACCCCCAAGTGCTTTGAGAGTTCTCTTGTAAGATATAGAGAAACAAGTCAAAGGACTTTTAAAGGCTCTTTCCCTATTTTTTAAACGGCATACTATTCCGGATACCATTCCAAACCATACGGAGTTTAGGCCCAGCCGATTCGAGATGGACCCAAATCCAAACGTAGGCCACTAATAAACTCAGTCTGAATAACCATAGAATAGATGCAGAAGGAGCAATACTCTCAAAAGCAATCGATAGTAGATATAGCGCTATAGCGCTGAGTAAATAATGCGCCATGCGTCTTATTTTATAAGGAATAGGGTAAAATCGTCTCCCCCAGACATAAGTTAGGCTGGCCAATGCAATGAAACAAAAGAGTGTTGTCAAAACGGCACCCAGAGGGCCCCAGACCGGAATGAGAAAACGCAAGCCGAGTAGTGTAATTAGAGCGCCGATAGAAGCAATGACAGCGCCATAGCGAGTCCGATCTGACACTTTGTACCAAACCGCAAAGTTATAGTACATCCCTAAAAAGAAATAGGCCAGTAACATTAAAGGGACTAAATGCAATAGCCCCCATTTACTGTCATCTATCAAGTATTTAATTATATCCAAATGCAGTCCTATCGCGAGAATAGTGAAGCATCCAACCCAGGCGAACGCCTGAGCTGTTCGGGCATACTTTTCCTTCGCATCCGAAGCGTCAATTTGCTTAAAAAAGAAGGGTTCTGCAGCATAATTGTAAGCCTGAGATATCAGATTCATTAAGATTGCTATACGCATACATGCTTTATAGACTCCTGTTATTGCAATATTCTCCTCTTCTGTGCCCGGTAGAAACCAGCTTAAAAAAAAGGAATCAAACACCAGGTTGATGGTGCCGGCTAGCCCAACAATAAGCAGCGGCCAGCTATATGCAAGCATACGTTTCCAAAGAGAGAGATCAAAGACCCAGTCCGTTTTGAAAAAATACGGGCTCAGTAAAACCAGCGTGGCGACACTGGCAATCAAGTTAGCTAGAAACACATAATCCAGGATAATATCCGGCTTGTAAAGCGCCTGCAATTCGGGGAGAAAGTGAAGAGCCGGCCACACCTCAAGAAGAAGGATCACACCGACGATATTCACTAGCATGCTGAAGGTCTTGATCACGGCGAACCGAATCGGGCGATTCTCAAGTCGCAAGCGAGCAAACGGTAAGGCCGCTAGAGCATCGGCCGCTATAATCAGCGCAAACCAGCGCACGTAGCGAGCATCGGCTTCAAGAGTAAACATCCCAGCTATCTCCTCTGCATTTAGCCAAAGTATTACAGTATAAGCTATGGCTAATCCCAGAAGAAACAAGGACGCGGTAGAAAAACTCCGCTCGAGTTGATTTTTTTTATGTCCGAACCGGAAAAAGGCCGTTTCAAATCGAAACGTAAATAAGATAATGAGAACAGCAGCCAGTGCATAATAAATAGCATGCCGGCCGTAATCCAGATTGACTAACTTTCGCGTTAGATACGGCGTTAAAAGAACATATTGCAAAGCGCGGGCCAGAATGGAACTTCCGCCATAAATTACTGTTTCTTTAGCCAGCGTTTTGAGATACGACATAATGACAAAGGTATGGGAAAAAGGCTATCGTTATTCTATTGCAAGAATACTGCCAAGCTTTTTTTAACCCAATAAAGTTAACCTTATCCGCCAATTTCAGCAGCAATCGAGGTGGTTAACATAAGTTGGCTCTGCTCCGCTCGAACAGAGAGGTCGGAGTATAAATACTTGACTTCAAAGCGAAGAGCCACTTGAGGTGCCGGCTGATAATCGAAATTAACACTGCCAGCCCAGGCCGAAAAATCAGGCCCAATCAAACTGGCATCTGCGTCTTCATAGCGTTCAGCACGCACCGCCATACGACAGGCCTTAGCCACCGGGTAAGAAATAAGAGCATTTGCAGTATACCAGAAATGAGTGCTTTCTCTGCCGGACAAATCCTCTTGAAAACCAATATCCAAACCAACTATCCAACTGATTTTTGTAGGTAGATCCCGGCGGATAAAAAAATTATTGTAGAATCGCTCGCGACGTTCACCCGTAGGAAACTCTCCACCCCAAAATGTGCTCCAATTTGCCGTGTAGCCGTCGCCCCATTGATATTCGACCTGAGTCCCCAGCGCAGGCCATTTTTGAGCCTCCGGCCTTTCAATTCGCTGCCATCCATTACTCAATATCAGGCGAAATACCCATTGCTCGCCAGGCTTGAGGGTCAAGCGGGCTCCCGTCAAAAAATAGGGAGAGTTTTCTGCCATGAGTGAGCGCGTCAAAGTATAATTGCGAATTGAAATCGCGCTTTCGTACCCAATGTGTGATTCAAAAATCCCGAAGTCTAACCAACTTGTTTGTCGTTTATTGAGTGCAATGCCGGCATATGCTTCATATAGGGTTTGATAGAGTATGGGCTCTGCGGCATAGTTGTCAAAAGCATATGTCCCGGTCTGCAGGTGAACCACAGCTCGATAATAGTCGCTGGTAGCTGCAACCTTGAGCATGGCTAAGTTGATCTGAAACTCCCTGTTGCGATTGTGATTAAACAAAAAAGGTTGAACAGCTTTGTCATCTGTATTGTCTAGCAGGTCCGCCGCATAATAGGCATCGATAAAGCCCGAAATTTCCCAATCTGGTCTAGTGGTTCGATTTTCAGATAACTGGCCTGAGGATTGGGTTTGAGATGAGACGTTGAAGGTCAAAAGCCCCATAAATATTACCGCAGCAATCTTTGTGTAATTCACTTCCATAGGTAAGGTATAATTTGAGGAGTACGTCTCATGTATGCTTTGTACCTGGAACCGAACACCTGCAACAGTTTTTGTTCTTCCCAATACATTCCGAATGGCAAATAAACACAGCTTATGAGCACAAATAGAGTCATTTTTGCCGTCGGCCACATCAAAAGTCCTCCCAAAAGTAGCAGAAGTAAGGCAAAGTATAGGGGATGCCTAACACGGCCATACCATCCTGTTTCAATAAGCTGTTGGGGTTCACTCGTCTGCTTACCTAGCAAGAACTCTCCCCCGTCAAATGTTCGAAAAGTAGCTAAACCGACCACGGCACCAAAAACCAGAAATCCGAGGGCAGCTATCCATATTAAGCTGTGCGGACTTAGGATGTAGTAGCTGGAAAAGTATGAAGCATAAATCCATAACCCAACAAAAACCACCGCATTAAATGTATTGTAGATAATCCTGTAATGCTCGTGAAGAGATGGAAATTGTTTTCGGCTCCAATCCTTTACCTGTTTCGTTGCTAATGCACTGTGAGTCAAATAAAAAAGCACCCAGAATCCTGTCCAAACCCAATAAAATGTTCCCATCGGGTTTACACTCGTTGACCGGATTCGTTTTGTTTACTGAGTGTCCATTGATCCGTAGCTGTAGTTTGTAACCAAACACCCTGCGATTTTCGAAAAACCTGCGCATTCAGCCCAAATCTTTCTTCCAAAAGGCCTTCAAAGTTTTCAACCGTCATTTCGGGGTTAAGCACGAGCTCACCTGAGGAGTCTGAGGAACTCACGTCCTTAATTTTTGTATAAGGGTCGACCAACATTCCTTGCTCAGACCCCTCACCCGCCTTATGCGAGGATTTGTAAAACTCGATTTTCAAAAAGGGCAACTTGAGGTTAAACTCACTCTGTAGATCTATGATGCGCATGTTTTCGTGAATCTTCATTTTTTCTATTTTTGATAAGTAAAATAAGAATAATTATCTGTATTCAAAACCCTGAAAATAATAAGGCCCTTAATCAGGGAGTTTTACCCTTCTCTAATACCAAGAAAACGGAAAACTTAATAGCTAATTGTTAACCATTTGCTATTCTAATTAATGCTTTCATAAAAAAACATTACCTTCAAATAGCGTTTTTAACAATCGACTCGTCATGACAAAAAATCTATTTTTGCTTACTCTTGTTTTTCTCTTGGCTTGTCAGTCAGAGCCCGATAATAGTAAGATTCGTCCAAAGGTGCAGGACATCACTGAGTCGGTATATGCCTCTATAAAGGTTTTGCCATATCAGTCCTATTTTGCACAAAGCGTCGCTTCAGGTATTATTGATAGCCTGGCCATCCGGGAAGGGGACGAAATAAAAAAAGGAGATCTGATTTGCATCATTAGAGCAGATCATGCGCGCACGAGGCTCAGGGATGCCCAAATCAATCTTCAAAAAACCAAAGATGACTACCTGGGCGAGAACAATTTACTCAAAAACCTGAAGCTTGAAATAGAAAGTGCACAACAACAAATGGAATGGGACTCTCTCCAGTACACCAGACTCAAGCGACTTTGGGACCAGAAAATAGGTTCAGAAAATAATTTACAACAGGCCAGGCTCCGATATGAAACTACCCAAAATCAGCTAAAAGCGTTGCAGAAAAAGTATAAGCAAAGCCGAAATGACCTGGAAAAAGCATACGAAATGGCAGCCAACCGCCTTAAAGGAGAACAGAGTTCCCTTAGCGATTTTACGGTTCGCGCTTTGATGAGTGGACAGGTTTATGAACTCCATAAAGAGGTCGGAGAGCTCATTTCGCCACAGGAGCGGATTGCGGAAATTGGAAGTATAGACAGTTTCAAAATCGAGATGGACGTAGATGAAGTCGATGTGGCACGAATTAGCCTAAAAGATACTGCTCTGGTCACTTTAGATGCCTATCCGAATGAAGTATATAAAGCCATTATCCTCAGTATTCTACCCAAAAAAAATATGCAAAACCTCACTTACACTGTTCGGGCTCAGTTTATCGCCCCCCCTCAGCTACTCTATGGTTTATCCGGAGAAGCCAATATCATCGTTGGAAAGCGAAGTCAAGTTCTCACCCTCCCCCCGGAATACTTGCATACCGACCATAGCGTAATGACCGAAGATGGGGAGAAGACCGTTGAAGTCGGCATGAAAAACTTGAGGTTTGTTGAGATTCTTTCGGGAATTGACTCCTCCACTATCGTCATCAAATCCGAATAATGCCGTCCTTTCAACTGATTCTCGACATTACGAAAACGCATTTGCTCGCCAAAAAAAAGCAAACCATTGTGGCCGCTTTAGGTGTGACCTTTGGGATTGGCATGTACATTATAATGATGAGTTTCATGACCGGCCTAAACACCTTATTGGATGGTTTAATACTCAATCGAACCCCACATATTCAAATCTTCAATAAAATTGAGCCATCTGAAGTCCAGCCTATAGATCAGGTGTATTCCTCAGCCAACTATATTCGTTCCATAAAGCCTCAAAACAAGTTGGATCGCATCCATGATGCACTCCCCCTACTAACGCAGTTGAAAAACAGCGAAAAGGTAGAAGGCGCGACACCTCAAGCTACTGCCCGTGTTTTTTATTTGGCCGGTACCAACAAGCTCAATGGCGTTCTCAATGGCGTAGAGGTTGAAGAAGAAAGTCGCCTATTCAACCTAAACGATTACATCGTGGAAGGCGATGTTAATAGTATTCAGCGCAATAAATATAACATCATTCTCGGAGCCGGTGTTGCTCGAAAGCTGTCTTTGAAGCTGGGCGATAAGATCCAGGTCATGAGCACCAGCGGCACCACTTTCGGACTCACCATCAGCGCCCTTTTCCAAAGCGGCCTGGCTGAAGTCGACGATACACAAAGTTATATCAATTTGTCCATGGCCCAACAGATTTTGGGGGCCGGGACCAACTATATTACTCGCATCCACGTCAAATTAAAAGATATTGAACAAGCTGTTCCTCTTTCCCAGACGATAGAAACCGTTTACGACGTCGAGGCATTAGACATCAAAACAGCCAATGCCCAGTTTGAAACGGGTTCTGACATTCGCAATCTCATTTCCTATGCTGTTTCCATCACCTTATTGATCGTCGCCGGTTTCGGTATCTACAATATCTTAAACATGTTCATTTACGAAAAAATGAATGACATTGCCATTCTGAAAGCTACGGGCTTCACAGGCAATGATGTTATGCTCATTTTTATATCTCAGGCGCTTTTGATTGGTGTTATTGGCGGACTTCTCGGTTTGGGACTTGGGTATGGAGTCTCTTTACTCATTGATGGGGCACCCTTCGAAACAGAAGCTCTACCTACTATTAAAACTTATCCAATCAATTACAATCTGCAATATTATTTTACCGGCATCATTTTCGCACTTGTTTCCACTTTTTTGGCCGGCTTTTTGCCTGCTCGAAAGGCCCAAAAAATGGACCCCGTTGAAATTATAAGAGGACAATAAGGATATGAAAGCTGTTTTAGAAACAAAGGGTGTCAATAAATACTTTCGGGAGCCGGTAAAGTTTCACGTACTCAAAGATATTTCAATTTCTCTGGCCCCAAATGAGTTCGTCTCCATCATGGGCAAGTCTGGTTGTGGTAAATCTACCTTACTTTATATTTTATCCACCATGGACACGGACTATGAGGGTGAACTCTGGATTGACGGAGAAAATATGAAAAAGAAAACCCGGACCGAACTGGCCAATATCCGAAACGAAAAAATCGGATTCGTATTCCAGTTCCACTACCTCCTTCCTGAGTTCTCCGTGCTCAAAAATGTGATGCTCCCGGCCCTAAAGTTGGGAAAAGAAGGCGCTAATGAAATAAAAAGAAATGCGATGGAAAAACTAGATCTACTCGGCATCAAAGATCAGGCGCATAAAAAGGCCTCCAAAATATCCGGCGGACAAAAACAGCGCGTATCCATTGCAAGGGCTCTCATCAACCATCCCAAAATCATCATGGGGGACGAGCCCACCGGAAACCTGGATAGTAAAAACTCCGAAAACGTGTTCAATATCTTGCGAAAGCTCAGTGATGAACTGGGCTTATCATTGCTAGTCGTTACTCATGATATGGATTTCGCCCAAAAAACAGATCGAATTATTGAAATGGGAGATGGATTTATTCTTGAGGATTGAGAAGTCTGCGGCAAACTATTGCTCCTAACTCGCTGTTACTTATCTTTGATCACTTATGGCATTTCAACTCACATCCAAATTTGAACCTACGGGCGATCAGCCGCGAGCTATTCGAGAACTCGAAGATGGCATTACGGCTGGCGAGCGAGCTCAGGTCCTTCTTGGCGTCACTGGGTCCGGGAAAACCTTCACTATGGCTAACGTCATCGCTGATTTGAACCGGCCCACCCTGATACTGACTCACAATAAAACACTCACGGCCCAATTGTATGGGGAGTTTAAGGAATTCTTCCCGGAAAACGCGGTAGAATATTTTGTCTCCTACTATGATTATTATCAGCCCGAGGCGTACCTTTCGTACAGCGACACCTTCATTGAAAAAGATTTATCCATAAACGAAGAGGTAGATAAGCTGCGATTGCGCGCTACTTCGAGTCTTTTATCCGGCCGCCGGGATATCATCATCGTCGCTTCCGTCTCGTGCATATATGGAATGGGAAACCCCGAAGACTATAAATCAGGTATTATTCGCCTGAAAGAGGGGCAAAGCATTACCCGAAACCGCTTTTTGTATCAGTTAGTAGAAATTCTTTACTCTCGAACGGAAACCAAGTTTGATCGTGGGACATTCCGCGTTAAAGGGGATACGGTTGACATCAACTTACCTTATGTCGATTACGGCTATCGCATTACCTTTTTCGGGGATGAAATCGAACGAATTGACATGATGGATATTGAATCCGGACGAACGGAGGAGCGCCTGGAGCATGCGGCCATCTTTCCCGCCAATTTATATGTCGCGCCCAAGGACCGCATGAAACTGATCCTCAGAGATATTGAAGATGAACTGCACAAGCAGGAAAAGTACTTTGAAAAGGAAGGGCGATATTTAGAAGCTAAACGAGTCCACGAACGCGTCAATTTCGACTTGGAAATGATGCGCGAACTCGGATATTGCAATGGGGTGGAAAATTACTCTCGGTTTTTTGATGGTCGCAAGCCAGGCACGCGTCCATTCTGCTTACTCGACTACTTCCCGGATGATTATCTCATGATGATTGATGAAAGTCATGTTACCATCCCTCAAGTTCGGGGAATGTGGGGTGGAGATCGCGCTCGAAAAACCAATTTGGTTAACTACGGTTTTCGGCTACCCTCAGCCATGGATAATCGGCCGTTAAGCTTTGATGAGTTTGAAAGTCTGATTAATCAGGTTGTCTTTGTCTCGGCCACACCCAGCGATTACGAAATGGAACAAACCGGCGGCTTAATCACCGAGCAGCTTATACGGCCTACCGGGTTATTGGACCCACCGATTGAGGTTCGACCCAGCATCAATCAAATCGATGACTTACTCGATGAAATTAGTCAACGGGTTCAAAAAGAAGAACGAGTACTCGTGACCACGCTGACAAAGCGAATGGCTGAAGAGTTGACGAAGTACTTGCTGGATCTGAACATTCGTACGCGGTATATTCACTCTGAAGTGGATACACTGGACCGAGTAGAGATCATTCGCGGTTTGCGACTCGGTCAATACGATGTATTGGTCGGTGTGAACCTCCTGAGAGAAGGTCTTGACCTACCGGAGGTATCTTTGGTGGCCATTATCGATGCGGACAAAGAGGGCTTTCTTCGAAATGAGCGGTCCCTGACACAAACTGCCGGTCGCGCAGCACGGAATGTCGATGGTTTAGTTATTTTTTACGCTGACCAGGTCACTAAGTCTATGCAACGCACTATTGATGAGACGAATCGACGTCGGAGCATTCAGAAGGCCTACAATGAAAAACATGGTATTGATCCCAAAACGATATACAAATCCCGGGAGGAAATACTGGGTCAAAAATCCATTCTGGACATTCGCGGCAAAAACAGCAAGGCTTATTCCGGACCCAGCGGGGATAAAGTAGCTGCTGACCCCGTCATTGACTATATGGATGCCAATCAGTTGGACAAAATGATCAAAGAAACGGAGCGGAAAATGAAGAAAGCGGCAAAGGAACTCGACTTTATTGAGGCGGCCCAGTTGCGCGACGAACTATTTGAGTTGAAGAAGCGCAAAAAAAGCGCTGTGGATAAATAGGGTGCGGATATCACCACAAGTAGTCATATTGTTTTTCTTGAAATGTTAAGCTTCGACACGGAATAGCCGTTTAATGATTTGCAGATTGAGAGATGCGGAGTCGTTGTGTTTTCAACATAAAATTTTCATTGCCAAAGTATTGGGAGAACAAGAATTCAAAATCTATTGCGTGAGCGATGTGGAGGGGCCCTCCGCTTATGGCGGAGGGCGACCGAGTGCGCTGACCAGCGTGCGAAGGGCCGAGCGAACAGCGAGCCCGAAACGTAGCGACGCCGTCGCGAAAAGCGCGAAGCGCTTTCGCGGACGGGGGCACGCCCAAATAAGCTAAAGAATAAAAAAGGTAGCCTACTTCAGAAACCTAAAATGAGGGCTTTGGAATTTCTTGCGGGAAGGAAAAAACGGGCTGTATGGACATATCTTATATTCTCTATATCTTCGGGTGAGAATAGGTGATTTATGGATAAAACGGTAGATATAAAAATCAGAGGCAAAGTGCAGGGCGTGTATTTTCGAAAGTACACACGAGAAAAAGCACAAGAGTTGGGTGTAAACGGCTGGGTAAAAAACAAGAATGATGGCAGTGTCGAAATATATGCGACGGGATTAGAAACCGCTGTGGATAAGCTCATCGAATTTTGCCACCTGGGCTCGCCAGCAGCTGATGTTGAATCGGTTCACGTGAATCCACGTGAAGATTCAGAAGCCCCTGCATCATTTGAAATTAGAGCCAGTGAATAAGTGATTACTGCCGTAGCAGGTCATTCAAACGGCAGTCGGACGAGCATTTTTATGCCCAAAAGAAAGCGTGCGCTTCACACCTGACGTTCACAATAAGAGGATACACCGTATCTTTATTCCAAAGAGACTCTAAGGCATTTATAACTAAAGCCTAAGATTATTCTATAATCTCTATTACGTGTCGGATGACCAAACAATCATTTTTCTCTATGTAGCAGTACGTTCGGCCATTCTCTTTTTTACGCTCTACAATAGGCAATTCGTCAGTATGGTAAATATGAATGACTTTTGCATTCCGATCGCGGGTTTCCGGATCTAAGACAATGACCGTATCCGTTTGGACAGCTGATATGGAGGCTAGGTCTGAAGGGGTTTCCTGACAATCTTTTTGCTGAGCCCAAACGATAGCTGGGAAGAGAAAAACACTGATTAATATTAAAATTCGCATACTCATACTGATTTTGGTTGATGTAATTATTGCCTTTATTTAGTAACGGCTATACATTAATTTTATTTCCGAGAGTTAAGATACGCTTTTATTTTAACTGGAACAAACGTTCGACATAGGCATTCTCACTGACTTGATTCCACGGGCCGATTTTCTTCTGAAAGTCTGTATAAGCATCAAAAACCTTTTTGGTCAGGGCATCCGACGCCCGGAGTTTGCTGAGAACCTCTCTACTATGATTGCGAAGAGACTCGAGTACGGGTGTGGGAAAGGGCCTGATGTCGACACTTCCCTCAGCTTGAATTTGGCGCATGGCCATCGCATTTTGAGTTTCGCACTGCGCGAGAACACGGCTATTGAGTTCAAGGCCGGCTGAGATGCATATTTGCTGTAGATCCGAAGGCAACTGCTCAAAGCTCTTCTTATTGATAAAAAACTCGAGTTGAGAGCCGGGTTCGTGCCAGCCTGGATAATAATAGTATTTTGCAATATTTGAGAAGCCCATGCGATAGTCGTGATACGGACCGATCCACTCCGTGGCATCAATGACACCGCGTTCGAGGCTGGTATATATTTCACTTCCAGCGACAAGTACAGCGGCTCCGCCGGCTCGCTCGATCACGGCTCCACCTAAGCCAGGGATGCGCATTTTGAGCCCCTTAAGGTCACTGACAGTCTCAATTTCCTTATTAAACCATCCACCCATCTGGATCCCTGTATTTCCACCAGGTATGGGAACCAGGCCAAAATCAGCGTATACTTCTTTCCATAATTCATACCCGCCGCCGCCAAGCAGCCAGGAATTGACTTGCTGAGCATTCATCCCGAAAGGTACAGCTGAGAAAAGCTGGGTAGCCGGTGATTTGCCCGCCCAGTAATACGGAGCGCCGCAGCCCAACTGGGCGGTATTTTGACGTACGGTATCAAAGGCCTCAAGAGCCGGGACAAGCTCTCCGGCGCCATAGACCTTAATTTCGATGCGTCCCCCGCTCATTTTATTGACGAGTTCGGCATAGGCTGTGGCAGCCTCACCTAAAATGGGGAAATCGGGAGGCCAGGTGGTGACCATCCGCCAGCGATAAAGGGGTGTTTCACCGGAATTCTTCGCATTTGTAACGGGCTGAGGCGCGGAATCTCCCAAAATGCATGAGCCTAAACCGACTCCGAGTCCCCCCAGAGTAAGTTGCTGTATAAACTTTTTTCGCGAGAGCTTTTTCTTGTTTTTATCCATATGGTGTCGGGCATTCAATTAAGGAATAAACCATTGAGGAAATGCGATGATAATACTTAAAAATAGAAGCTGGATTACGACAAAAGGAATAATACCGAAATAGATATCTCCGGTTCGAACAGAGGGTGGAGCCACTCCTTTTAAGTAGAATAAGGAAAAGCCGAACGGGGGCGTTAAAAAGGAGGTTTGCAGATTGACGGCAATCAGCAAGCCCACCCAAAGCAAGTTCATATCGTAGACTTCAAATAGCGGTGTCATAATGGGTACGAGAATAAAGATAATTTCAATAAAGTCGATAAAGAAACCTAGTAAAAACATCACGATAAGGGCCACAATTAAAAACTGGGTCGCTGAGAGTCCGGATGTCTGCAAACCATGAATCAAAAGGTCATCGCCGCCCAGTGTTCGAAATAAAAGCGTAAAAGTGGTTGCCCCCAATAAGATAAAGAAAATCATAGCCGTCAACTGAGCCGTCTCCTGACCCACTTCGCGGAGCATGGAATAGGACAGCGTCCCTTCAAATAACGTTAGGGTCAGTGCTCCCAGGGCTCCTATGGCTGCAGCCTCTGTCGGGGAGGCGATGCCGGCAAATATGGAGCCGAGAACAGCGAGAATCAAGCCCAGGGGTAAAATAAAAGCGCGCAGCGTTCGCTTCAGTCCCGGGCGGTTCGCAGGCCGAGCGAGTGAAGGGGCCTGTTGGGGTCGAAAATAAGCATATGCAATAACATACAGAATGTACAAGGCGACTAAAACGAGGCCGGGAAGCAAGGCGACAGCAAACAGACCTCCTACATCGATTTGCTGCCCGGATCTGCTGGCATTGCTGAGTGAATCGGCCAAAATAACCAGGACAATGGAGGGCGGAATAATCTGCCCCAGTGTACCCGAAGCGGCAATCGTTCCCGAGGCAAAGGACGGGGAATAGCCTTTTTCCAGCATCGTCGGCAGGGAAATCATGCCCATGGTGACGACGGTAGCACCTACGATACCTGTAGAGGCAGCAAGGAGAGCTCCAACCATCACCACCGAGATAGCCAGGCCGCCGGGGATGCCGGCCATCAGTGCGGCCATGGTGGTGAGCATATCCCTTGCTAATCCGGAACGTTCCAGAGTGATGCCCATAAAAATAAACAGAGGCACGGCCATCAAAACGTAATTGCTCATCACGCCCATCATGCGCGATCCGAGAAGGTGAAAATCACGGGCCTGAAAATATTCGGGGTGGACATACATCATATAAATTCCTACGGCGGTAGCGATTCCACCCAGAGTAAAAGCAACAGGATAGCCTTTCAGAATCAATACAAAAAGAAGGAAAAACATGATCAATGCTACGTAGGCCATTATTTAGGTCTTTGATTGATCAAATAACTTGAGACTGGTTTTGAGCCAGTGCGAAACCGCTTGCAAAAACAATAAGACAAAAGCGATGAGTAATAAGGCTTTGAGAAGGTAACGACCGCTTAGGCCCCCAGACTGCGAGGATTGCTCCCCAATGAGCCAGGATTGATAAAACAATTCCCAACCCACTTGCATCATAATCCAGGTCCAGGGTAAGAGAAAAAGCGATGTTCCGATCCAATCGATCCATTGTTGCCGACGGGCAGATCCGGATTGATAAAAAATATCCACTCGGACATGGCGATCTTTCTGAAAGGCCCAGGCTCCGCTCAGAAGAAAAAGTCCGCTAAATAGATAAGTTTCAACTTCCATCATCCATACTCGCGAAAGGTCCAATGCATATCGCAAAACCACATCCACACTTACCCACAACACCAGAATGAGGCTTAGCCAACTCACAGCCTGGCCGATGCGCGCATTCCATCGATCAATTCCTCCTGTGATGCCCTGTATGAGTCTTCTTACCTGCATACCTGCATGAAAGTACACAAAGTCTTTTAGATTGAAAAAACAGCCGGAAAATCTTTGAGTATTTGAGAGAGAAGACTGTATCTTACCCATCGAACAAAGCCCGAGAGTGATGAAATCATTTGAACAGCCCGTACACTATATGATGGATGGTGATGCCTTCAGCCGGTGGCTGGGCTTGTCAGTCGAAGCTGTCGACGAAGGCTATTGTCGGCTGTCCATGCTGGTCAAAGCAGACATGCTCAATGGTTTTCAGATTCTTCATGGCGGAGTGGCTTTTTCATTAGCAGATTCCGCGATGGCTTTTGCGGCCAATACTCACGGTCAATTAAGCGTAGTCACGGATGCACATATTCAATTTCCTGCCTCAGCGACGAAAGGAGAGACGCTCATTGCGGAAGCCCGTGAAACGGCACGCAGTCGAAAAAAAGGCTTTTATGAAGTATCTGTTCGCGAAAAGGTATCCCAGAAGTTAATTGCAAGGTATCAGGGAAGTGTGTTTGTTCGCTCTGCAGCTATTCCACCGGACCCAAAACAATAGGACTGCTGAGATTGTCTTACATGAAAAGGAATATATGAAAAATATAGTCTTAGGAGGCGGTTGTTTTTGGTGCGTAGAGGCTGTCTTTCAGCTATTTGAGGGTATTGATGACTTGATGCCTGGATATGCAGGGGGGAAAACACCGAATCCATCATATCGTGAAGTTTGCTCGGGATCGACGGGGCATGCAGAAGTCGTTCGAGTTACATGGGATCCTGACAAATTAAGTTTGGAGGATGTAGTGACCTTATTTTTTCACGCTCATGATCCCACTACCCTCAATCGGCAGGGAAATGATGTGGGAACGCAATATCGCTCGGCCATTTTCTATCAAGACGATAAAGAAAAAGAAACGATAGAGCAGGTTATTGCCAAAATTGAAGAAGAGCAAGTTTGGAACCGCCCTATTGTAACTCAAGTGGAGCCTTTATCTAAGTTTTATCCGGCTGAAGATTATCACAAAAACTACTATCAGGAACACCCCTCTCAGCCCTATTGCAATATTGTTATTGGACCTAAAGTGGAGAAAATGAGGTCTAAATTTTCTGAATTACTAAAATCATAACCCATGAGCTATAATAAGTTAAACCCTGAGGAAGAGCGTATTCTTTTACACAAAGGGACAGAGCAAGCTTTTACCGGTGAATATAATGACTTGAAAGCCGAAGGAACATTTGTTTGTCGGCGATGTAACAATCCGCTGTATCACTCCGACGACAAATTTGACTCCGGCTGCGGCTGGCCCAGCTTTGATGATGAAATTACCGGCAATGTAAAACGAGTGCCCGATGCAGATGGACGAAGGACAGAAATTTTGTGCGGCAACTGCGGGGGGCATTTGGGACATGTTTTTTCGGGTGAAAAATTTACCTCAAAAAACACGCGCCACTGCGTCAACTCCTTGAGTGTGCGTTTTATTCCTGAAGGAGAAGAAATTCCTAAAATTAAGACTGAAGATGAGTAATTCGACCTATTCTTTTCTCGTAACAGGTGCTACCGGTTACATTGCCTCCTGGATCGTCCGGGATTTATTGAAAGCCGGACACAAAGTCTACGGCAGTGTGCGCGACCTGAATCAAAAAGAAAAGTACGAACATTTGCTGAATGTGGCTGAAAAGGCGCCGGGGACTTTGGAACTATTTGAGGCCGACTTGTTAATCGATGGATCTTTTACGGAAGCGGCAAAGGTTTGCGATTATGTGCTCCATACAGCTTCACCCTTTAAAATCAATGTAAAGGATGCTGAGAAAGAGCTGGTGGAACCCGCTGTTAAAGGAACAGAAAATGTCATGAAGTCTGCTCTTGCATCCGATCGCGTGCGGCGTATCGTAGTCACCAGTAGTGTGGCCGCCATCTATGGCGACAATCAGGATATTCAGGAAAAATCAGATGGCCAATTTGGGCCAGAAGATTGGAACACCACCAGCTCAGCTGATCATCAGGCCTATTCCTATTCAAAGACAGAGGCGGAAAAAGCAGCCCGGCGGCTTATAGAACAGCAGACAGAAAAAGACCTGGTTACTATTCATCCCGGCTTCGTCCTCGGACCTTCACTGGCGCCAAGAAAAGATTCGACGAGCATTGATTTCATCTTGCAAATGCTCAACGGTCAATTTAAGGTAGGAGCTCCTAAATTGTTCTTTGGTTTTGTCGATGTACGCGACATTTCTGAGATGCATATTCGAGCTGCAGTTATGGAGCGGGGAAATGGGGAGCGGTATATTGGAGTATCGGAAAGTGGTCATATGCTGGACTTAGCGAAGAAAATCGAGGCGCATTTCCCCGGCGAATTTCCCTTGCCTACGCGTTTCATTCCCAAATTGCTCATGTACTTCATGGGACCCTTTTTGGGTTTGAGTTGGAAGTTTATACGAAGAAATATTAGTGTTCCCATCAGTTTCGATACTTCACTTACCAAACGTGATTTAGAAATGGACTTTATACCGCTAGAAGAGAGTTTGCGTGATATGGTCGAGCAAATGAAGAAACGAAATTGGACTAATTGAGGGAAATATGCTACTTTTGCGCTGAATTTGATAACGAAATTCAAAGGTAAGAGTATGATAAAGTATGGATTTTTAAGTTTCCTTTTTCTTTCACTATTGATATGGGGTTGCGCTGATGATTCAGCGACTTCTGATGGTGAACAAGAAACCAGCCAAGAGTCCTTCACAGTAGATGTCGAATCTGATGAAGAGGGAACTCCCCTCCCCTGTTCTGTTATTGCAGATGAATTGCTGGCCAGTCAACTCGATGAATTTGCCAATTCAGACCGCGTTCCCCAAAAGTTAAAGCAGGCAGACTCTCAATCTTGTTCCATAGGTCTGCTTAAAGAAAATGGTCAGAAAATAGGAGAAATTCGCCTTATCGTAAAGGCCATGGAAGCTCGGCCCGATCGAGAGGCCGTTGCCAAAAGAGCCAAAAATACGGAATATGTCGACGACCTTCCTATGCCAGCCATGGTCCGTCAGTTACGTAACCTGACAACCTTAATTTTTGATCACGGTTTATACACTTACAACCTCAATATTAACCTGATCAAAGGCAATAATGAAGAGCAGTACCAATTAGCCCGCAGTATTGCGATTCATATCGCTGATAATGTAGAGGAGTAG
>CAZVFU010000012.1:0-38471 GCA_964626595.1 uncultured Saprospiraceae bacterium | reverse complement strand
GTTCCCCCCAAATCAATATTTTCATACCTAATATCTTTACACCGAATGGGGATGGTGTAAACGATGGGTTTACTTTGTTTACGGACAGCCAATTGAATATTGATCGACTATTGATATTTGATCGATGGGGCAATATGATGTTTGAGGAGCGCAATGTGCCTCCAAATGATCCCGATTTAGGATGGGACGGTCGCTTTAAAGGTCAGCGGGTTAACCCAGGAGTGTATGTGTACTCATTCCATGTCTCCTTTCCTGATGGAACAAAAGAAATTATTCACGGCGATATTACTGTAAATAGATAATGGTTATGATGCAAAAAGGGATTTTAACTCTATGGTTTTTACTTTTAACTTTATTGCATGGATGGTCACAGAACCAGCAAATTTGGGAATTTAATAGTTTCCAGAAAATAGATCAAAGCATACAGTCCATAGCTATTAGTCCAGCAAGTCTAGATTCGACTCGCTTGGTAGAAATTCGAAAGGAAGTCTCTAATGGAGTTCTGTTTAATATTAGTGAAGAGTGGAAGAAGGGAGTTTTAGCCTCAAAGCCAAATAAGCTGTCTATTTCTTTGCTTTCTCCAGATGGAGAACAAATTGAATTAGAATTGACCCGGGTAGCTGGTGCACTTGACCGCGCTCAAATCCGTGTTGCCTCATCAAACATTCAAGTTGATGCATCTTCCTCAGTTCACTATAAAGGGAAGGTTAAGAATAAGTTGGGGTCCAGTGCCGGCATATCGATTCTACAGAATGAGGTGATGGGTATTTTTTTCTGGGATGGCCAAAGTTACACTTTGGGAAAACTAAAGAAGAGTGATTCAGCGGAGAAAACTCACATTTTTTACCGAAATAATGACCTGCTTTTAGATTTTCCTGACATCTGTCATATAACAGAGGCTCATCATATGTCAGCTAAAAAGCCAAGTCGCCCCGAATCATCAAGCTCGGATAATTGTGTGCATATGTATTTTGAAGTTACCCATGACATCTACCTGGACAAAGGAGACTTGAATTCTACTTTGGATTATATAAACGGCGCATTGTCTCAGGTGAAAATCTTGTATGAAAACGAAGAGATAAATTGGGAAATAAGTGAAATTTTAGTGTGGGATGTACCCGATCCTTATGATGGACCAAGCAGTGGTGATTACTTAGTTCAATTTAGAAATGAACTCGACGGAAATTATAATGGCGATTTAGCCGCACTCCTTGGGTACGGAGGAGGAGGTGGAGTAGCCTATGTAGACGTATTATGTAATAATTATTGGGGTGTTTCATACAGCGGTATTGGTTCCTCTTATAACGATGTACCTCAATATAGTTGGACCATTATGGTGATTTCTCATGAGATCGGTCATAATATAGGCTCACCTCATACTCACGCCTGTTTTTGGAATGGGGATGATACAATGATTGATGGCTGCGGCGGGTCAAACCAGAATTGTCCACTTGGTCCCATACCACCCTCAGGAGGAACAATTATGAGTTACTGTCACGGCAATAGCGTTGGGATTGACTTGGGTGAGGGTTTTCATCCGCAAGTGGTTGACTTATTTGAAGATGAAATAGGCAATGCATCCTGTCTGGGACCCTGTGAATCAACGATCCCCACCTCAGATTTTGGAGTAGTTGAAACTCAACTCTGTACAGGCAGTTCTGTTCAATTTTACAGTTTGGCGTCCCAAAATACCACAGAATGGAATTGGATTTTTCCGGGAGGAAGTCCCTCAAGTAGTACTGAAGAAAACCCAATTGTTACTTATGAAAACTCTGGCACCTATGATGCCATTTTAGAGGTGGCCTCATCTGCCGGTCAAACAGACGAGTTGGTTAAGGCCGATTATATTTCCGTAGACAATAATGGAAGCGAGGTAAAGATTTATCAAGATTTTGAAAATGGAATGGGAGATTATGTGACAAATAATTCATCCGGCGTGGGATTTGAAATCACCTCGAATGGATCTGGTAGCACCTATGGTTTGTCTTCTTTATGGTTAGATAATTATAATAATTCAAATGGAAGCTTTGATGATTTGAAGAGTCCCTTATTTAGTCTTCTTTCCTATAATTCTGCAACCTTATTCATAGATTATGCGGTGACTCGACGTAATAATGTTAGTGACTCATTGGTCATTTATGCTTCCAGAGATGGAGGCTCAACTTTTGAACATGTGGCAGGCTTTTTTGAGGATGGTTCTGGGACTTATTCAACTCATTTGAATACTAATGACGAATTTATACCCCAGACTGGAGAGCATTGGTGCTTAAGTGGACCGGGGAATGCTTGTTTGGAAATCGACTTAAGCTCTTTTGCACGCGAGGATAATGTTCAATTACTAATTCGAAACAAGCATTTTGGCGGCAATAACTTATTTATTGATCGTTTATGGGTGCAAACCGACTGTTATGACTTAGATGCTCCTAATGCAGATTTTAGTGCTAACTTTATTGAGGGCTGTGCAGGTATGGTCGTGGACTTTACAGATTTGTCTACTGAGTTTCCGCAATCTCACGATTGGATTTTTGATGGTGGGGTGCCCAATAACTCTTCTGATCCCAATCCTACCATTATTTATGACGAACCGGGAGAATATGCTGTTACGCTTTCAGTAAGCAATCCAGAGGGTACAGATACCGAAACCAAAATTGGATATATTACAGTGGGTGAGGAGCCTACGGCTGATTTTGAATTTGATGTTTCAGAGCGGACCGTTGAATTCTCCTACATCGGTGAACGAGGGGAAACGTTTGATTGGACGTTTGGTGATGGGAACGGATCAACAGAAGAGAATCCTACTCATACCTATCTCGAGGGCGGAGAATATATTGTCGAATTAACAGTAGCGAATGCCTGTGGAACCGCGACTTCAGAATTGCTAGTCGTTTTATCGACCTTGCCGATGGCAGAAATTGATATTTCATCCACCCAGGTTTGTGTGTCTTCAATGGTCTTTTTCGATGCTAACGGAAGCAGTAACGCAGATGAATATTATTGGGAGTTTGAGGGAGGATCACCTTCAACTTCTACAAATGATACTGTCAATGTAACCTATTCTGAGGCTGGGCATTACGATGTAACATTAATAGCTTCTAATGAGAATGGTGACGATACCATATATTATGAAAACTACATTTCTGTGGATACAATTCCCTTCGCAGAGTTTAGTGCGCTTATTGATGATCTCACAGCTTCATTTCAAAATTTATCTCAAGATTACACAGATGTGTTATGGGATTTTGGAGATGGCAATACCTCCTCATCAGAAAACCCTGTTCACGAGTACGCACAAGAGGGAGTCTATGAGGTTGAGTTATTAGCAATAAATCAGTGTGATACCTCTAATTTTTCTTTGAGTATAGAGGTTTTTACGCTACCCACTTCGGATTTTTCAGCAAGTGTAACAGAAGGCTGTGCAGATTTGGTCGTCAAGTTTCAAAATAGCTCAACTGAGAACGCGTTAGATTTTCAATGGTTTTTCCCCGGGGCTGATCCAGAGGTTTCATTTGAGGAGAATCCTGAAGTCATCTATTTTGCTCCTGGTTTGCATCCAGTTACTTTAATTGTTTCAAATCCGTCAGGTTCTGATACTCTAGTGATTGAAGAATTTATTAATATTTATCCATCACCTCAGCCCTTTTTTGATTATGTTGTAGATAGCCTAACGATAAGCTTTGAGGATTTATCGAACTATGTAGACCGATATTATTGGGACTTTGGAGATGGAGAATCCGACACCATTGCACAACCTTCCCATACCTATGATGTAGACAGTAGTTATGAAATCACTTTAATGGGAATGAATGATTGTGATACTGTATGGATAACCCGAACTGTAGGTACAGAAGGATTGCCGCAAGCTAATTTCAAAGTGTTAGGCGAACGACTGGGATGTGTCCCTATGACTGTTGAGCTAAATAATGAAACAGCTGGAGATGGTATTGAGTATCAGTGGATATTTCCAGGTGGAAGCCCGGATAGTTCAGATGCAGCAAATCCTTCAGTCACTTATGACAGCGCAGGAATTTACCCCATTACGCTAATTGCATATAATGACAATGGTTCAAATCAATTTACACTTCAAAATGCGATTCATGTCATCGAATTGCCTTCTTCAAGTTTTATAGCCTCTTCCCAGTCCGATTACACCTATGCTTTCGAAAGTGAGATAGAAGGAGAGGAAATCTCCAACATACAGTGGTTTTTTGGAGATGGAAGTGGGTCGAGTGAAGAAAACCCCTCGCATACCTTTGGAGCAGATGGTGTGTATGATGTGATGCTCGTAGTTTCTAATTTTTGTGGGAATGATACTTCCAAGCAAACACTACAAATACAAACGACTAGTGTGACTTCATTTGAGGAGGAATCCATACAAGTGTATCCTAACCCCGCAAATGAGCGGGTTTATATTTCTCCATGGCCTGTAGAAGCAAGAATTGAAATTCATAACAGCTTAGGTTCGATTAAAGAGATTTGGAGGCCGAGTATAACTGATCAGTACCTATCTGTGAATAGACTACCTGCCGGAATGTACTTTATACACATTATTCGAGATCGGGATCGAATTATCGCGCCTCTTATTATTCAACGATAAGAGATTTAGTCTAATTCGAAAATTCATTTTATACCGATATTTTATTCAACAAAATATGGTCTGTATATGTAAATAGTTTGAGCTATTCTATACATGAGTTGAACATGATTATACTTTTTGAGTTAGATAACTAATAAGCTTGAAAAAGATGTTCTTGCTTCGAAATAATTGACAAGCTTTCATAATTATGTGTTGCTCAGATTTCTTGATAGTAAGATGTATTGCAATCCCAGCAAAAGATTATGAAGTTACTGTTGTCAAATAACATTTGGTTCAATTTTCGGTTTTTCGACTTTTGGTCTGTCTACTGAAAATTAATATCTTTAGGGACTACATGTTGACTGGAGATGGAGAGTATGAGGTATTAAATTCTTCATTGGTAGACTATTGATTATTGACCGAATGGTGTCTGGTATTTAAAACCAAATCGCACCTCCAAATGGTCTTTATTCTGAATAGAATGCAAGTTCCAATATGTAAAAGACAAAACAAGGATTGTTTATGTTTTCTTTCCTAATGAGACAAAATATATTAATCACGGCGATATCAATGTAAACGGATAAAGGATATGATGCAAAAGGGGATTTCAATAATAGGTTTTTTACTTCTCACTTTTTTTTATGGATGGTCACAGAATCAGGGAATTCAGGAATCAGATATGTTCCAGAAAATAGATCAAGATAACCTGTCCAAAGCCATTAGTCCAGCAAGTCTGGATTCTACCCGTCTGGATGAAATTCGAAAAGAAGTCTCCAATGGAGTTCTGTTTAAAATTAATAAAGAGTGGAAGAGTGGTGTTTTAGCCTCAAAACCAAAAAGCTTGTCTTTTTCCCTGCTTTCTCCAGAGGGAGAGAAAATTGATTTAGAATTGACTCGGACAGCTGGTGCGCTTGACCGCACTCAAATTCGCATTGCGTCATCTAATCTTCAAGTAGATGCTTCTTCTTCAGTCCATTATAAGGGTAATGTCAAGAATAAGCCGGGTTCGAGGGTCGGCATTTCAATACTACAAAATGAGATAATGGGTGTTTTTTTCTGGGATGGTCATAGCTACACTTTAGGAAAACTTAAGAAAAGCGAGTCAGCTGAGAATGCGCATATCTTTTATCGAAATAATGACTTACTCTTGGATTTTCCTGACTTATGTCACGTCACTGAGAATCACAATATTGGGAACAAGACACAATCCAATTCAGAGTCTGCAAATTCTGATAATTGTGTGAAAATGTATTTCGAGGTAACTCATGATATTTACCTGGACAAGGGCGATTTAACTTCCACCCTAGATTATATCAATGGTGCTTTATCCCAGGTGAAAATTTTGTATGAAAATGAAGAAATAAATTGGGAAGTAAGTGAAATTTTAGTTTGGGATGTGCCTGATCCTTATGATGGACCGAATAGTGGTGATTATTTGGTACAGTTTCGGAATGAATTGGATGGAAACTACAATGGCGACCTGGCTGCTTTACTTGGATATGGAGGAGGAGGTGGGGTAGCCTACCTAGATGTCTTGTGCAATAATTATTGGGGTGTGTCTTATAGCGGTATAGGTTCATCTTATAATGATGTACCTGAATATAGTTGGACAATTATGGTTATCTCTCATGAAATAGGACACAATATCGGCTCTCCACACACCCACGCTTGTGTCTGGAATGGAAATGATACTCCGATTGATGGTTGTGGTCCTGAGGCGGGCTACTCTGAGGGCTGTGACGGTCCTTTGCCATCCCAAGGGACTGTAATGAGTTATTGCCACCTCCTTGGTGGCGTAGGTATTGACTTGGGGGAGGGCTTCCATCCCCAGGTGGCTGATTTATTTATGGATGAAGTGAGTAACGCTTCTTGCTTAGATGTTTGTGACTCAGATATTCCTACCTCCGACTTTGGTGTTGTGGAAACGCAATTATGTGAAGAGACCACTGTTCAGTTTTATAGCCTCGCTTCGGAAAATACAGCTGAATGGGAGTGGCTTTTCCCAGGCGGCACACCATCCAGTAGTACTGAGGAAAACCCAGTTGTTACCTATAACAATCCTGGAAATTATGACGTGACACTTGAGGTCACATCTGGTGCTGGGGAAACGGATGAACTGGTGATGACTGATTTTATTTCAGTAAATAATAACGGGAATGAAATTCTCATTTATCAAGACTTCGAAAATGGGATTGGAGACTACATTGTTGATAATCCCGGAGGTCCCGGATTTGAGATTACAACGTCAACGTCCGGAAGCACTTACGGAGAATCGGCATTATGGATTGATAATCATAGTAATTCTAATGGAGCCTTTGATGATCTTTTAAGTCCTACCTTTAGTTTGTTGGCTTATAATTCAGCGACCTTATTCATTGATTATGCAGTTACCCGGAGAAATAACATTAGTGATTCTCTGGTCGTCTACGCTTCAAGGGACGGTGGAAGTACTTTCGAATGGGTTGTCGGATTCTTTGAAAATGGTAGTGGAACGTACGCTACTCATTTTAATACCGGATCACCCTTTATTCCTGAAAATGCAGATGAGTGGTGTTTGGAAGCACCAGGGAGTTCTTGCTTAGCCATTGATTTAAGTGATTTTGCTCGAGAAGACGATGTACAGTTGCGCATTCGGAATAAGCATTTGGGCGGTAATAATTTATATATTGATAGATTGTGGGTACAGACCGATTGCTATGACCTAGCACCGCCTACAGCGGATTTTGCCGCGTCTCCAATCGAAGGATGTGCATCAATGATCGTTGACTTTACAGACCTATCCACAGAATTTCCCCAATCCTACGATTGGATTTTTGATGGTGGAATTCCGGGCACCTCATCCGAGCCGAATCCCACTGTAGTTTATGATGAACCGGGTGAATACGCCGTTACTTTAACAGTAACAAATCCAGAAGGCACAGACACGGAGACTAAGATTAATTATATTGTTGTCGATGATGAGCCCACCGCTGACTTTGATGTCAGTATTACAGATCGAACTGTTGATTTGACATACACAGGAAATCGGGGAACCTCATTCGATTGGTCATTTGGGGATGGCAATAGTTCTACAGAAGAAAACCCATCACATACCTATTCTGAGGATGGAGAGTATACTATTGAGCTCACCGTTTCAAATGATTGCGGTACAGCCACGTCTGATGTTCTTGTTGAGATTGCAACATTTCCTGCAGCTAGCGTTGAGGTTATTCCAACTGAAGGGTGTGAGCCCCTTTCTGTATTTTTTGATGCTAGCGAGTCGACCAACGTGGATGATTATTATTGGGAATTTGATGGAGGAAACCCTTCAACATCAACAAATGATACGGTTTCTGTTACCTATTCTGATCCAGGCGTGTATGATGTATTATTTATAGCCTCCAACGAAAATGGTGATGATACTATTTCTTTAGAAAATTATATTACGGTGGATCCACTTCCGGAAGCGGAATTTAGTACAGGGGTAAATGGTCTCACTGTAACCTTTTTTAATTTATCTCAGGACTATACTGATGTTTTTTGGGACTTTGGAGATGGGCAGACTACCAGTCAAAATTCGCCTGAGCATACCTACGATGACGTTGGCACATACACTGTTGAGCTCGTTGCAAGTAATGGGTGTGGAGCAGATACATTCTCACTTGAGTTAGAACTCTATGTCCCAGTCCAAATTAGCTTCTCGGGTAACCCCATTTCAGGATGTGCCACATTGGGGGTCCAATTTACAAATAGCACCTTGTACGCTGACTCCGTCCAATGGAATTTCGAGGGTGGCAATCCTTCTACTTCATTCGATTTCGAGCCTTTTGTTTTCTATGAAAATGAAGGTGCGTTTGATGTTGAAATTATTGCCTGGAATGCTTCATTTTCCGACACCTTATTACTAGAAGATTATATTGAGGTCGATGGGCCACCAGTGGCTGGGTTTTCATTCTTTCTGGATCATCCTACTGTTGAATTCACGAATACATCAACTAGTGGAAATACCTATTCCTGGGATTTTGGTGATGGAAATAATTCAACAGAGGAAAACCCAGTTCACGAGTATCAGTCGGATGGGGTGTATACAGTTGTCCTGACAGTTACGAATGATTGTGGGTCCGATGAGTTTATTCAAGAAATCACGATCACGACAGATCCCGTGGCGAACTTCTCAGCGGATCCGGTAGAGGGCTGTCCAGGGCTTAATGTTCAATTTTCAGATCAATCTTCTTCTAACGTAGTCGAATGGTCCTGGAATTTTGAGGGTGGCACCCCTTTGAGTTCCTCGGAGCAGAACCCTGTTGTAACTTATTCTACATCAGGTACTTTTGATGTTACCTTGATAGTCAGCTCATCTTCTGGGAATGATACTTTAGTCTTTACAGACTTTATTACCATCAACCCATTACCAGAGGCTGACTTCAATTATAATGTATTTGAAAGACAAGTGACCTTTGAAAATACTTCCAGCAGCAGTGATACCTATGAGTGGGATTTTGGAGATGGAAGCTCATCGTCTCAGGAGAGCCCATTGCATGAATATGATATGGATGGAACCTACAATGTGAGGCTGATTGCCTCAAATGACTGTGGTGCTGATACTATTTCCTATAATATTGATGTATTTACTCTTCCTACGGCAGCTTTTTCTTCGAATGTTCAATCAGGGTGTATCCCTTTCGAAGTGGAATACACGAATTTATCTTCCGATAATTCAACGAGTTGGTATTGGGTATTTGAAGGGGGACAACCCGAAACCTCTACAGAGCAAAATCCGATAGTAAGCTATGCGGTCCCAGGTTGGCATGAGGTGACCTTAATTGCCACTTCCGGAGCAGGAAGTGACACACTTACATTGATGGAATATGTAGAGGCTAAACCCGAACCTATTGCGGCTTTTTCCTATGATTTGTCAGGTAGACTGGTTTCATTTATTAATGACTCTGAATACGGGGAAGATTATATATGGTCCTTTGGTGATGGAGAAATGTCGACTGAAGTTGAGCCGGATCACGAGTATGCATCGGATGGCATTTATGAAGTTGAATTGTGGGCTATGAACGATTGCGACACTCAGATTGTCGAAACTGAAATTGCAGTGTTCACTCAACCATCTGCTGAGTTTTCAGTTGTTGAAAACAGTGGGTGTCCCTCCTTTACGACTGTATTTGAAAACCTATCCAGTCCTAATGCCACCTCCTATCAATGGGAGTTTCCTGGCGGGCAACCAGAGACTTCAACAGAAGAAAACCCGGAAGTGACCTATGAATCTTCAGGAGTGTATAATGTTATATTAATTGCTCAGAACCCGGCAGGATCCGATACGCTGGAAATAGAGCAGTTTATCGAAGTCTTTAATCTTCCCGAACCCGGTTTTGACTACCTGGTAGATAGTCTGACGATTGAATTTTCAAACACCTCATTACATGCTGACTCTTACATTTGGGATTTTGGAGATGGACAGACAGATACTTCAGAGCATCCGATTCATACTTATGATATGGATAGCAGCTATCAAGTGACTTTATTTGCTATTAACAATTGCGATACCCTTGCGTTAACTCGAGAGGTTGGAACAGGGGGATTGCCACAAGCTCAATTTCAAATTATAGGGGAAAGGCTCGGATGTGTGCCTTATACCGTAGAGCTTGAAAATATGACGGACGGATTCGTTACTGATTATCAGTGGCTTTTCCCTGGCGGAAGCCCCGATAGTTCTCAGGCGGAGCAGCCAATTGTCACTTATGACAGTGCCGGAGTTTACTCCATAACCCTTATTGCCTACAATGCAAATGGTTCAAACCAATATACTTTGCAAAACGCAGTTCGCGTAATAGAGTCTCCTTCCGTAAGTTTTAGTTTTGATGCTGAATCAAACTTCACATACGCATTCGAGAGCGAAGTGATCGGGGAGGAAATTTCCGAATTCAATTGGGATTTTGGTGATGGTAATACCTCTAGTTTGGAGAATCCCACTCATACTTATAGCTCGAATGGCACGTACGAGGTTATTCTGACTGTCTCAAATATCTGCGGCACGGATACATCTCGCCAACTGATTGAAATTGTAAGTACAAGTATAGATCGGGTAGCGAAAAAAGATATTAAGGTTTATCCCAACCCGGCCAGGGATAGAGTATTTATTTCTCCCTGGCCTGAGGGTTCTCGAATAGAGGTTCAAAATAGCCTGGGAGGAACAGTGCTTCTGAGAGATGCTATGGATGGCCCACGTTTTCTAAGAATGGATAGGTTTTCTTCAGGTATGTACTTTATTCATATCAGTACCGAAAAAGATCGCCTTGTAATCCCTGTAGTCATTCAAAGGTAATTCCTTTTTTATACCGGCAGGTGAAAATACTTGCGTGAGGTGCCTGGAGGGCCCCCGCGTCTAGCGGGGGGTGCGAATACAGAGTCGTGACCAGAGTTACTGGGGACGACTCGGAATGAGCACGGAACTCCGGAAGGGACCGACCCGCTCGAATCTGACGACGAATAGTCAGATTTGAGCGGGGCACGCCCAAAAAAAGAATTGAATCTAATTTTTTCGGCGATTATGACGAGGGGATGCAAGGATATACTATTTTTGCGTTTTAAGGAAGCAAATAATACATGATAGAAGAAGAGTTACGAGAAATCGTGAGGGACCTCATGGTTGAAAAATTTGATGTTGATTCGAATTTGGAAGTATCGGTGCAGGCTACTCGGCAAGAGGTGGAAGGAGATCTGACTGTTGTACTATTCCCACTTTTAAAGGTGGCTCGGATGAATCCCATGCAATTAGGTGAAATGCTGGGTGAACAACTGGTAGAAAAATGCGAGAAAGTGGTATCCTTTTCGATTGTCAAAGGCTTTTTGAATTTGAAATTGTCGGACGCCTTTTGGATACAAATTCTTCAGGATGCAGGATTAAAAGCTTCCTATGGAGTATGGCCTTCTACAGGCGAAAAAATAATCGTTGAATTCAGTTCTCCCAATACCAATAAACCCCTTCATTTGGGGCATATTCGAAATATTTTACTCGGGAGTTCACTGGCCCATATTTTGGAGGCTAGAGGACATGAGGTGGTGCGAACTCAGGTGATCAATGACCGAGGTATAGCGATTTGTAAATCGATGGTTATACAGCGAGATTTTATGGAGGGAGCGAGCCCGGAATCGACCGGAAAGAAAGGAGACCATTACGTTGGGGATTTATACGTTCGTTTTGAGACTGAATTTCAAGCGGAGTATGCGGAATGGCAAAACTCACCTCAGGGCGAAGAGCTGTTTGCTGCCCAGTCAGAGGAGAATGAAGATCGATCTGCTTTTTTTAAGCGATGGAAAAATGAATATTTTAATCAATTTTCTAAAATAGGACGTGAGGCCAAGGATATGCTGCTAGCCTGGGAGGCGGGTGAGACAGATGTGATTGAGCTTTGGCAGCGAATGAATTCTTGGGTTTATGAAGGATTTGAAAAGACCTACCGTCGATTAGGAGTGGGGTTTGATTTGGATTATTATGAGTCAGAGACCTATTCATTGGGCAATACATATGTAGATGAGGGCCTGGCAGAAGGAATTTTTAAGAAAAAGGCGGATGGTAGTGTTTGGGTCGATTTAACAGATCGCGATTTGGATGAAAAAATCCTGCGTCGCTCTGATGGGACTTCACTTTATATTACTCAGGATATTGGAACCGCGCAGAAAAGATACGAAGATTTTAAGCAGGACCGGATGGTCTATGTTGTTGGGAATGAACAGGAATATCATTTCCAGGTTTTGTTTGAGATTTTAGATCTCCTGAAGGCTCCATATGCAGATCAGTGTTTTCATTTGTCCTATGGAATGGTAGACCTTCCGGATGGGAAAATGAAATCCCGGGAGGGAAATGTGGTGGATGCAGACGATCTGATGAATGAGGTGGTAGAGCAGGCGCAGGCAAATGCTCTTGAAAGGGGTGATTTATCTGATTTGGATGAGTCTGATCGAATGGAAATTTTCCGTCGCGTAGGTATGGCCGCCTTAAAGTTTTATATTATAAAGGTCAATCCACAAAAGCGTATGGTGTATAATCCCGAAGCTTCTTTGGATTTGCAGGGACAAACCGGACCGTATATCCAGAATGCATATGTGCGGATTCAATCCATTTTCAGAAAAGTAGGCTGTCCGGATGTTAATAAAATGCCCGAAAAATACGACTGGGCACCTCAGGAGCGCGCAGTCGTCTCGGCTGTTTATCAATTCCCTGCTGTTATTGCGGAGGCTGCCGATCGGTATGATCCTTCTCATGTTGCACACTACGCGTACGATTTGGCGAAATTATTTCATAAGTTTTATCACGATATTTCTATTCAGAGAGCAGAGAGTGAAGAGAAACAGCACTTGCGCTTGATTTTATGCCAGGCAGTAGCTGCTGTTTTGGAGAAAAGTATGGGTCTGCTCGGAATGGAAATGCCGCAAAGAATGTAAGGATATGAGTGAAAAGAAAGGATTGAATTTTATTGAACAGATCGTTCAGGATGATATTGATAGTGGAAAGCATGATGGTCGAGTGCACACTCGCTTTCCACCGGAACCGAATGGATATTTGCATATTGGTCATGCCAAATCCATTGTACTGAATTTTGAATTGGCTGAGGCTCACGGAGGTCTGACCAACCTACGTTTTGACGACACGAATCCATCAAAGGAGAGTGTGGAATACGTGGATTCCATCAAGCGAGATGTGAGTTGGCTGGGGTATAATTGGGGTGATAGGGAGTATTATACTTCGGACTATTTCCAGCAATTGTACGATTTGGCCGTACAGTTAATTCGTCAGGGACAGGCCTATGTAGATGATTCTTCGCCAGAAGAGATGGCCGAAATGAAAGGTACGCCTACGCGTCCCGGTGTTGAGAGTTCTTTTCGGGAGCGCGCTATTGAGGAGAGCCTGGAGTTATTTGAAGGAATGCGTGACGGGAAGTATGACGAAGGGAGTCGGGTATTGCGTGCCAAAATTGATATGAGCTCGCCGAATATGCATATGCGAGATCCCATTTTGTACCGAATTAAGAAAGAGTCTCATCACAGGACTGGAGACGCCTGGTGTATTTATCCGATGTATGATTTTGCCCATGGGCAGAGTGATTCTATCGAAAAAATCACTCACTCTCTCTGTACTGTTGAATTCGAGAACCATCGACCGTTATATAATTGGTTTATAGAGAAACTGGATATTTTTCCGAGTCGGCAGATTGAATTTGCAAGACTAAATCTCAATTATACGGTCCTCAGTAAAAGACGATTGCTGCGCTTGGTAGAGGATGGGATTGTAGATTCGTGGGACGATCCGCGGATGCCTACAATTTCAGGCATGCGACGTCGTGGGTATACACCAGAGGCTATTCAGAGCTTTTGTCGGGAAATTGGCGTAGCCAAGCGTGACAATCTGATCAGCATGTCTTTATTGGAATATCACGTTCGCGAACATTTGAATGAGGTAGCTCCCCGCGTCATGGCAGTAACGGATCCGATTGAATTGGTCATTACGAGCTATCCGGAAGGCAAAACCGAAGTTCTTCCTATTGAGAATAATCCAGAGCGACCGGAAACTGGGGATCGCTCGGTTAGTTTTAGTCGAAACGTTTGGATTGAACGCGATGACTTTATGGAAAATCCTCCTGAGAAGTTTTACCGCTTAGGCGTAGGTCGTACCGTACGCTTAAAAGGTGCTTTTATCGTTGAATGTACTGATTTCGAAAAGGACGTTGATACGGGTGAGGTAACACGAGTATATGCCAAGCACTTTCCGGAGAGTAAGAGTGGCGAAGATGATTCGGGAATTAAAGTAAAGGGAACCATTCATTGGGTGAATAAGGGCGATGCCCTGACTGCCAGGATTTTGGGATATGATCGCCTTTTTAATGATGCGACACCGGCAAGCCATGATGACAAAGAATTCACGGAATTCATCAATCCGGATTCATTGGAAATCATAGAGGGTGCAAAAGTGGAACGGTCTCTTCAAGATGCGAAGCCAATGGATCGGTTTCAGTTTTTGCGCAAAGGTTATTATTGTGTGGATCAGTCGAGTACTGCGGATATGTTAGTTTTTAATCGTACGGTCATGTTACGTGATCCATGGAAAAAAGTGGAAAAACAACAACTCAACCGCTTAAAGCAGAAGCAGCAACGAGAACGTAAGAGGAAGGAAAATAAGCGCTAAAAATCGATGATTTCTACCTCCACTCGGCGATTCAACTTGCGCTCTTCGTCATTTCGCTCTAAGGGGTATAGGGGTTGGGTGCGTGCAAATCCCCGGTAACTCAATCTAACCGAGTCTATTCCGTTTCGGACAAGGTATTGGTAGATATTATGTGCCCTATTAACAGATAAAAGTTCTTCTTTTGTGTCTTTATCGATTCCGTCTCGATTCTTTGGTGCGCAACAAACGTGACCCTGCAGTTCGATAACTAAGCTCGGGTATTCTTTCAATATTTTTAACAGGTTTTTCAATCGAGGTATTGATTCAGGTAATAAAATATGTCGCCCGGCTTGAAAGTGTAAGCGGTCGATAACAAGTTTATCTCCTTTTTCGAGACTGTCTAAATGGAAATCTTCAAAATTTAGGGGTTTTGATCGATTGGCTAAAACGATCATTACCTTGCGGTCTTCCGGGACTCTCTGTGTTTGGGGTAGGTTACGGTCAATACTACCTTTTCCTCGTATGGATTCGATTAGGGAGATGGGGACTTCCAAATCCTGCAAGTGAGTGACAACGGCTGCTGCTCTTCGCTCTGACAATTTTCGATTGTAATTATGGGGGCCGGTATGATCTGCGAAACCATGAACGAGTAGGATTTTATTGGGTGTATTAAATAACTTCTCCTTTAATTCTGCTAAAGGTTGCTTGTATGTTGCTTGAATTTCTGTTTTATCGTGGTCAAAATAAATGACTAGCGTATCATTAGGCGCATCTTTTTGTGCCCAAACTCCTGCATTTCCCAATAAGAAAAGCAAAAGGACCATATATCTTAAGGATTCTTTAAATCTATGATGCAAAATGGATGTTTTCGAAAAAAAACTTTTTAAATATGGAATTGAAATTGTCATTGAGGCTAATCTTCGTCAGATTTCGGATTATTTATATGTAACAATTTCATGTTCTGCATATTATACCTAAATTAGCGACTTTATAGGAAAGGCGCATAAAATATACCTAAAACTTCACACCTAAAATATAGAATATATCATGAATTCGGGAAGATTACAGGCGATAAACAGCATCTTAGCGCGTGACAAAAGTCAATTGGGCCCTCATGGAAACATTGGGGAAAAGATTTCTAGTTATTATGGGTCACTGGTATTTGGGGCAGATGCCATGTACGAATATATGTCCAAAAAGGTGTTTAAGGAAATACAGGAGTGTACTCACAGTGGCAACAAGTTGTCACGTGAAACAGCTGACGAAGTGGCGGCTGCGATGCAATCGTGGGCTATGGATAAAGGGGTGACCCACTATGCACACTGGTTTCAACCCTTGACTGGGCGTACGGCAGAAAAACATGATTCTTTCTTCACGCTGGATTCAAATCAACAGGCGATAGAAGAGTTTAATGGAAGTGAGTTAGCTCAGCAGGAGCCTGACGGATCCAGTTTTCCAGGTGGGGGACTTCGAACGACTTTCGAAGCCCGGGGATATACAGCCTGGGATCCCACCTCACCCGCATTTATTTTAGAAATGAAAGGGGGGAAAACACTCTGTATTCCTACGATTTTCGTCACTTACTCCGGAGAGGCTATGGACTACAAATTGCCTTTGCTGAAGTCGCAAACCTTTCTTGAAGAGGCAGCCATTAAAGTGGGACAGTATTTCCAAAAGGATATTCGCCGAGTAAATGTCACTTTGGGCTGGGAGCAGGAATATTTCTTGATTGATGAAGCCTTATTTTATTCTCGTCCTGATCTCCTGATGACCGGACGGACACTCATAGGTAAAACAGCTCCTAAGGGGCAACAACTTGACGATCATTATTTTGGAGCCATTCCCGAGCGGATTTATGGTTTTATGCGAGATTTAGAGATCGAATCCCATAAATTGGGTATTCCCGTGCGTACCCGTCACAATGAGGTGGGCCCCGGACAGTATGAGTTGGCACCCATGTTTGAGGAAGTCAATGTAGCTGTAGATCACAATTCTCTGCTCATGGATTTGATGGACAAAATAGCCATCCGCCATAAACTGAGAGTCTTATTGCATGAAAAACCCTTTGAGGGAGTCAATGGTTCCGGAAAACACAATAACTGGAGTATGGCTACCAATACGGGTAAGAACCTTCTATCTCCAGGGAAGTCTCCGGGCAAGAATTTGCGTTTTCTCGCGTTTTTTGTTACCGTGATCCGGGCTGTAAAAGAACATAGCGCTCTATTAAGAGCATCCGTGGCTTCAGCTTCAAATGATCACCGCTTGGGTGCTAATGAAGCGCCCCCTGCCATTATTTCCGTTTTTATTGGCCAGACTTTGACTCGGATTCTCAATGATATCGAGAAGAAAGAACAAGTGGACGAGAAAGACGTAGCAGAGATTTTGGATTTGCTAAGTAAGATTCCCAATCTGGAAAAAGACAATACAGACCGAAATCGGACTTCGCCCTTTGCATTTACAGGGAATAAGTTTGAAATTCGGATGGTTGGTTCGACCATGAACTGCGCAGCACCTATGACGGTAATGAATACCATTGTTGGCGCACAGTTAAAGGACTTTTACCATAAGGTCGAACAGTCGCGCGAGGATGGGGTAGACTTGCAACTCGCTATTTTGGAACAAATCCGAAATTACATCACCGAGTCAAGAGATGTTTTATTTGAAGGTGATGGCTATAGTGTCGATTGGGAAGAGGAAGCTGCCCGGAGAGGATTACCAAATACGCCAAACACACCGGATGCGCTTCCCGCGTATGTCTCACCCAAATCCATCAAGCTTTTTGGGGAGGCCAATGTGCTTTCAGAGCGTGAGTTGAACGCACACTATGAAGTCATGTTGGAGAATTACATCCTGAAGCGACAAATTGAATCCCGAACGCTTGGGGAGATGGTTTACAATCATATTATTCCCGCGACTATCAAGTATCAATCACGCATTGGCGAGAATATTCGTAATATGAAAGCCTGTGATTTTGATGAGGATCAATTGTCTATGCAATATGATATTTTGCAGCGAATTCAGGGGCAGCTCACTCGCATCAAAGACGGCATTAACCAAATGACGGACATCAGGCGAACGGCCCATGAGAAGCCTGAAGCTGAGTGCGCTCAAATGTATGCTATCGATCTTATTCCCGTAATGGAAGAGGTTCGCATTGCAGTTGATCGATTAGAGTATTTGGTAGATGATGCCGATTGGCCGTTTGCGAAGTACCGCGAATTGTTATTTGTGCGTTAGTAATTCTTATGAGGCTGATTACAGCGGTTGGGTAGATGCCGCGGAGCTATTTTAATTTCAACTTATGAAAAAGTGGGTGGTTTCTATCCTTATATTTCTTTCGTTTGGATGTCTTTCCTTGCTTGCTCAAAAGGCACACCTTCATGGAACTATTCGTTCTGTGGATGGTAGCATTCTGCCTTATGCCAGCGTCTATTCTCAAAAGACGGATGTGGGAACATCAAGTAACGATGATGGCCGCTTTGCATTTTCCGTATCTCCGGGAAAAGACCAAATCATTTTCCAGTATCTGGGTTTTGAACAAACCTCAATTAAGGTGGATCTGGATCGAAATGATACTCTGGAATTAGATATTCAATTGAATCCGCTGTCCATGGAGTTGGAAAGGGTGGTAGTAGCTGGTGACCGCAATCCAGCAGATGAAATTATGCGGGAGGTTATTCTGCGAAGGCCCGAATTTGAACGAAAATCGAATGCCTATCAGGCTGGAGTATACATCAAAGGGGTATATCGCATTAAAGATGCACCTGAATCCATTATGGGTTTCAAAGTAGGGGGGATTGATTCGCTAATGAAGGATATGCCATCCGACATTATCTATCTTTCCGAAACGCAATCCGTTTATGCCCGTTGGAAAGGTGAAACCAAAGAGGAGGTTCTGGCCTCTAAAACATCGGGTATGCAGAATTTTCCGAGTATCAACCGAGCCTCCCTTCTCGATGTCAACTTTTACGAATCCGACCCGGAAATGTTCGGTCGAAAAGTGAAGAGCCCCCTTGCATCAAATGCATTTTCCCACTACATCTATTCTTTTCTAGGGCAATATGAGAATTCAGAGGGTGACTTAATCTACAAAATTGGAGTGGAGCCCAAAAGACCGGGCGATCCCCTTTTTTCCGGTTTTGTGGAAATCGCAGATAGTGAATGGCATTTAGAGGCCGTCAATCTCAAGACGGACGGTCGTCGTCTTAATGTTGAATTCATAGATTCTGTTCGTATCCGTCAAAATTTTATCCAAAAAGTAGATGCCTCCATTCCTCCCGTGGTTCAAACGGATTATCGCATTGCCGGATCTGCCTTTGGATTTGTAATTCAGGGCGGGTTCACTGGAGTAAAGAAAGACTTTGTTTTTGATCGGGATTCGTTCACGCTTTCCTTTGACCGGACGCTGCTGGCCTATCGCGATGATGCATTAGATAAAGACAGCTTATACTGGCTCGAAGAGCGGCCCATCTCGCTGAGTAGCGAAGAACGGGTCGATTACGAATATAAGGACAGTGTATCTAATCGGCTAAATGATCCGGAGGTTTTGGATTCTATGGACAGAAAATCCAATCAGTTTGATCCGATGGATATTTTATCCGCATATACTTACCGAAAACGGACAGCCGGGATAGAATGGTCCATAAACTCCCCACTCAGTGCCCTCTTTTACAATCCGGTTCAGGGGTGGAATGCCACAATAGATGGTCGATTTCGGAAAGATTGGAAAAAGGGGGTGCGAACCCTTTCTTCTTTTGAAGCCTATGGAAATGTCCAATATGGCACTAGCGATGAGGTGTGGCGTTCGTGGGGCGAATTGGGGTTTAAAACCGGAGTGAAGAAGCCCTTGGTGATTAAGGTTGCAGGGGGATATCGCTTGAATCAGGTGCCCAGAAACCAGCCCATTAGCTTAAATGCCAATCAATTTTCAAACTTGGTTTTTAAAAACCATTACATCCGCTTTTACGATCAGCGTTTCCTGCGTCTTGAATGGAATAAGAATCTGGGCGGAGGGTTGCGTTGGAGCCAAAAGTTTCAATATGAACAGCGGAGTCTGGTGGAAAATACATCGAATTATTCTTTCTTTAGGGAAGACGAGGATTACCCTGCAAATGTTCCCAATCATCCCGACATTGAAGCAGATGCGGACTTATGGACTGATCATAATGTGTTTCTGATTTCTGGTAAACTGAACTATCGACCCGGGTTAAAATACGTGGAGCTACCTCAGAGTCGAATTGAAATTCCGGGAAATTGGCCTGAATTTGGATTGAATTATATGTGGGGTGTTGACCAATGGAGCACCCGTGCAGATTTTTTACAGTTGGAAGTCGATGTCCGATATAATGTCCAAATGCGAATTGCAGGCTATTCCAATTGGGTCGTAAAGGCGGGTAGTTATGTTCATAATAATGACTTGACATTTTTTGATTACAGACATTTTGCGGGCAATGAGTTTTACGTCTCCAGGGGGGCGTATAGTGATATATTCATGAATCTACCTTTTTACCAGTTTAGTACTCAGAATGATTATCTGGAATTTCACTGGCTTCATAATTTTCAAGGCTACCTACTAAATAAAGTACCTGGGATTCGAAGATTAGGGTTGGCTTTGGAGGCGAAAGGAAGCTACCTATATCACGACGATATAGGTCACTACAATGAATTGAGCCTGGGGATAGACCGTATAGGATGGGGGCTTTTCCGCATGTTTCGCCTGGACTTTGTCGTGAGCCTTAGAGAGGGAGAATACTCCGGCTGCCGTTTAATTTTCGGATCTCAGTTTTCTTTTGACGACCTCCGCCAAGAGGGAACGCGCTTGTAAAGAAGATTTACGATCGCCAGGAGGTGAGAGAGAGGTACATGATAATTCCTCCTAATAACATCATGCACAGATATATCAAAAATCCCATGCCTTCAGAAAAGGTTTTCATAAATGACATGAAAGCCAGTTGGAGACCGGTCATGTTGAGGATGATGGAGGTCAATCCAATAGCTAAAAGTACAAATCCGAATAATGCGCCTAAGGGTTTTTTTCTCATGAATTATATAGTTGCAATGTACACTAAGTTTATAACAGGATTTGGTTCGCTTAGTTGTAGGGTCTTGATCAATTGATTTCAATTCCAAAAGTAAGATTTATTTGTCTGCCTGTCCAATAAATCTTATATTCCAAAACAAATTGAGTGCTGATGATTCAACTGATTGAATGCCCCCGAGATGCTATGCAAGGCCTTAAAGAGTTTATACCTACTGAACAAAAAATTCAGTACATTAATCAGCTTTTGCAGGTGGGGTTCCACACCATTGATTTTGGAAGTTTTGTTTCTCCAAAAGCGATTCCTCAAATGCGGGATACGGCAGAGGTATTGGATGGCCTAAATTTAGACGGAAAGCGAGCCCAATTATTAGCTATTGTAGCCAACGAAAGAGGTGCGCGTGACGCTTGCCAGTTTGAGGCCATTGATTATCTGGGGTATCCCTTCAGCATATCCGAAACGTTCCAGTTGAGAAATACGAATGCCACCATTGCTGATTCCGTGGATCGAGTGCAGCGCATGTACGACTTAGCTCAAAAGAATAATAAAGAATTAGTAGTCTATATTTCTATGGGCTTCGGAAATCCATACGGTGATGAGTGGAATGCAGATATCGTTAAGAATTGGGTGGACCAGTTGTTTCAGATGGGCGTGCGCATTCTCTCTCTTTCAGATACCATCGGAGTGGCTAACCCCGAAAGTATTCGATATTTATTCAGCGAGTTGATTCCGGCCTATCCCGAGGTGAATTTTGGCGCACACCTGCATACCCAAAAACACAATTGGAAAGAGAAAGTAGCCGCAGCTTACGAAAGCGGATGCCGGCGTTTCGATTCGGCTATCCAGGGCTTCGGGGGGTGCCCCATGGCGAAGGATGATCTCACTGGAAATATGCAAACTGAAAATTTAATTTCGTACTTTGAAGAGGTAAATGCAGAGACAAGCATCGATCGCGAAGCTTTTTTGACTGCTTTCGAAATGGCTACTCGGGTATTTCCGGATAGTCACCATTGATTCTGACCTTTTTGGATTTAATTTGGACGTATGAAAACCATCGACAAGCTCCTTTCTCAGTATGGCGAAAGCCATCAAAATTCGACGAATAAGCTCATTCATTGGGTCTGTGTACCCGTTATTATGTTTAGTCTGGTAGGATTGCTGATGAGTATTCCTTTCCCTGTGGACAAAGGATTATGGTCAAACTGGGGATCTGTCGCACTGGCATTAGCTCTTTTATACTATTTGCGTTTATCAGTCCCCCTATTTATGGGGTTTTTACTCATTGCTGCGGGGCTCATTTATGGAAATCATGCTATTTGGATGGCCTGGGATCAATCGAATTTATATCTATTAGGCACCAGTATCGTTTTATTTATTGTAGCCTGGATAGGTCAATTTTATGGCCATGAGATTGAAGGTAAAAAGCCATCCTTTTTGAAAGATGTACAATTTCTCCTGATTGGCCCGGCCTGGTTACTCCATTTTATTTACCGACGGTGGAACATACCCTATTAAACTTCCTTTTCTGCCAAATAAAGTAAAATAGCACTCACGCTTAACAAATCCGTAACTCTACCTTTTCGAATAGCGGGGAGAAGATCGCCTCGGGGCCATCGGTCGATATGCAAATGTTCAGTTTCGTCCCAGTCTGCCTTCCCCGCAATCAAGTCACGGGCAAGGTAGATATCAGCACGTTCATCGCTGACGGAATTCGACACCTGCAGATCAGAAGCCAGGCAAGTCCAATTTTTGGCCTGATAACCCGTCTCTTCCTTCAGCTCACGCCGGGCGGCAGACAATGGGGTTTCGCCTAAAGGACAACCTCCTTCCGGAATCTCCCAGGTATATGTTTCTGTTGGAAATCGATACTGGCCCACCATTAAAATTTCCTTCTCTTTGGTTTCAGCAATTACCCCAACCGCCCGGTTCTTAAAGTGGACACGTCCATAAATACCTCGCTGCCCCGTAGGATGAATTAAATCAAAGTGATCCAATTGAATCCAGTCATTGGAGTACACCTTCTTTTTATGAAGAACTCGGTGAGGGGTATACTTAGGATCATCCATTACCAGGGCGTATTTTGAAGAGCCCGCCAAAAGTGAAGAGCCATTTCAGGCTTTAATATCAGGGTAAAAACAATGCCGTAAACCGCGCCATAAAAGTGAGCATCGTGATCTATGCGCGATGAAGCCTGGCTGGCTGCATGATGACTGTACCACAAATAGCCCACACCGACTAATAAGGCCGGAATCGGAATAATACCCCATAAGTAAAGCGTATTCCAGGGCATCAAAAGAATGTAGATGAACAGAATACCGGAAACAGCCCCGGAAGCCCCAATAGATGAAAAGCCATAGTTTTCTTTATGCTTAAAGTAGGTCGATAGATCAGCAACTACAATAGTCGATATATATAATACAATGTACCACACTTTTCCCATCGTGGGACCGAAGAAGGACTCGTAGGCCGATTCGACAATTAGCCCAAATTGCCAAAACACAAACATATTGATCAAAAGATGCAGCCAACCTCCGTGGAGAAAGCCGCTACTCACGAATCGATACCACTCGCCCTCGTTTTTCTCCATGTAGGGCCAGTGCTTAAACCGATGCAAAAACGCAGGTTGTTGAAATCCCAAATAACTGGTCATCGCTGTGAGAATTACAATAATCGTGGTTATACTCATAAATATTAGTCGTTGTGGTAAGATTGCCCGGCCAGAATGGTAAAGGCCCGGTACAACTGTTCAGTAAATATTAATCGTACCATTTGATGAGAAAACGTCATAGCAGATAAAGAAAGTGTATAGTTTGATCGAGTCCGCACTTCAGGAGCAAATCCATAAGCGCCCCCAATCACAAAACAAATAGGTTGTGCCAGGTGATTCATCCATTGATTGAGTTGCTTCGCCAGGCCCCGCGATGTGAGATGTTTGCCCTTTTCATCTAAGAGGACCACAAAGTCATTTGCACCGATTTTACTCAACATCCAATCGCCTTCTGCTTTGAGCTGCTGTTCGGCGGCAGATTGCCCCCGGGTTCCTTTGCCTTCTATATACTTTACGCGCCCGTAATGCTTCAATCGATCCAAATAGAGTTGGACGCCTTGTCTTAGGTATTTCTCCTTCGTCTTCCCCGTGGTGATGATTTTTATTTGCATAGTGAATTTCAGTTCAGATACTCATCCGGATGAATTACCACTGTCGGAACGATTTCCGGTAGCCAAAATCCCGCTGCAGCGCATCCCAAATTGATGACCATTCCTTGTTAAAATTCATCCGCATCAATATGCGACCCAGCTCGCGAATATGTTCAATAGCTTGTTGTCCCATATGTGTTTCAGCATAGTCCAGACAGTAAGCTTTAAAGTCGCGGAGAAGTGCCTTTCGGTCGGTTTTTTTTATAAAGGGCAAGACGCGCAGCCTGTCTTCCCATGCCCAGTCGGTCATCTCCGGAAGAGGAATGTCATCTTTCGAAAGGAGTTGATTCACAGCAAAAGCGACCATTTTACCCGAAGCCATTGTATCCCGATACTTGATTAGAAGTTCCCGTTCTTCTTCAGACCACTTCGATCTTTGGATCAGCTCCTCCCAGATACCCCCGGAAGCTTCCAGTGATGAATGATGCAAGTCCGCAATAAATTGTTGATTCGGAGAAATCAACTGATGCAAATCCTCGCGCTGATATAGGGTCCACTTTTCGCTGATGGAGATCATGAAAAAAAGCGCATCATCCCGAAGCGTTAATCGTGCCAGGGCCAATACCTCCAGCACGTCGGTCGCCGGAACAGACCGTATCCACAGATCCACTTTCTGGCGCTGTTTTTTGCTAGTGAGGTGAATATGTTGCAAGAAGGAGGGGAGGTACGCCAGCGCGTGATGACTCGCATTGATTTTTTTTATAAGCCCTTCCATAAAAGCATCCGCCTCCATTTTATCAGACTTATATAGCTGACACCAAATATCTTCACCTCCATAGGGTAGCGCTTCGGGTTCCTTATAATCTGTCACCAAAGCTCGCATCATTTCATTCAAAAGCTGGGGGGCCATATCAGACCTGAAAAGGCCCTCTATGACTTCTAGTAGTTGTCGATAAAGTCGAATGGCCCATTCCTGATCGTACAGTTCCTCAGCCACATGTGTCATCCATCGGTGCATCGCGAGACTATTGGAAGCCGCTAATTGATAGTTTTTTTCACTCAGCGCATCTGCGGAAACCCCCACCGAACTCAGCAATAAAAACTCAAACTTCTTGCGCGAGCGTTGTTGCTTCAGTTTCCGGCGATTTTTGCGCCACAATTCGTCGATCAGCCCATAGATCTCATCTACTCCGGCCACCTCGCCCACCTGCACACCCAATAGTAGCTTCATAGCCGAGTTGAGTTCCGGGTGAAAACGAATATATCCCCCCAAAAACTGTTTCATAGCCCGGCCTTCCACTTCTCGGATTACGCGCTGGATATTTGGTGCCACTCGTTCTTCATCGAGGCGTCTTTGAGGTCGTCTTTGACTGGTCTTGGTGTCGGACATAGGAGAGTTCGCTTTAAAAATGATCAGCTTCCTGACTTCCGTCGGGGCCAAGGTGAAAGATACATAAGCCACTCCTATTTTCGCAGTTTAGGGCCATCTTTCCATAATAAAAACAGCTTTGACGCTCATTTTTAATTTTAATTTGGGCGTGACCCTGTCCACGAGCCAAAGCCTCGGGACGAGGGTCGGGCTATGCAGGGGTTCCGTGCTCGAGATCGCCAAAGGCGATCCTCGGCACCGCTCGCCATGCTCGCGCCCTTTCTATCCCTCACGCTTTTGGGCTTGGCTTACGGAAGATTGGAGGCAATAGTTTCTATAATAACACTAGAAGTGAGGGAACTCACAGACGGGGTCAAAACCACTGGGTGGTATTCTCGAAGCTCTCATTTTGAAGGATCTTTCCCGTGAGGGGTAGTAGGGGCCATCCGCCACTGGCGGATTGGGTCCGACATAGGCGCCGTAATGGCGACTATGGAAGGACGGTACCCCCGAATGACCCGACCCCGAGGTGTCCGCTCATTAGCGGACCCTCGAGGGGCACGGCCTAAAAAATATTACCACACATAGCTATTTACAATAAAGAACAGCATCAGTACGATCCATAATATGTCCAGGTAATGCCAGTATCTTCCGATCAGGGTGATGCGGTCCCGGCGTTCGTGTTGGGACAGATATTCCATTTTGGCGAAATCGCCAGCGCGTGCAGTTTGATATTGACTCCACCACTCTTTGATGTGAAACGGAAATCCGATGAAGATGTGAACGATATGGAGAGCCGACAAGACGTATAAATACCCTACTGAGTTATTGGCCCGGGCGGGGAGACCGGACTCAATGAGGGCATACCAACCGTAAAACTGAAGAACGATAAATAGCAAAAGTGCCCCTAATATATAAAGCCAGCGTTGATGCAGCTGGTCAAAATGAGAAATCTCAAAAGCATGACGTGCCGACCGGACTAAAAAACTGACGCCAAGGATGATGAGGGTACTGAAGTAAAATATACCGGGAATCTGCATTCCGGGAAGGTCAAATAACGCCCGATTATACATGTATGCGCCCATCACGCCGAGAAACAGAAAGGTTATGGCAGCGAGGACGAGGTATAAAAGAAAAGAGGTCCCGAAAAAACTATCTTCTTTGGGGTCGTCGTATGCAGTCTTTTTCATGTGAGTATAACACTCTTAATCGGAATCAGTTGACGAAAGTTGTCGTCCTTTCCAACGAATCCAAAACCACAGTATGATGAGTGCGCCAATCAATAAACTAAATGAAATAGCCCAACTACCTCCCAGCCAGGTTGCCAAGAATACGCATATCAGACTGACGAGCCCTACAGTCAGTGCATAGGGCAGCTGCGTGCGTACATGCTGGATGTGGTTGCAGCCGGTAGCCAATGAAGATAGAATGGTAGTATCAGAAATGGGAGAACAATGATCACCGAGCACAGAGGCCGCCAGAACAGTAGCTATGACATTCAGCAGAATCTGGTAGGCCAGGTCGGGGGGCAGTCCGGCACCCATACTCACCGCCCAGGCAGTAGGTATGGCGATGGGGAATAGAATAGCCATAGTACTCCAGCTGGAACCGGTGGAAAAGGCAATAAGTGCCGAGAGGATAAAAACAATGGGCGGTAAAAAATAAGGATTGAGGCTATCGGCAACCAAACCGGCTAAAAAATCGGCGGTTTGGAGTTCTTCAGTGGTAATCGCCAATGACCAGGCCATAGTAAGGATTAAAATGGCGGGCAACATGGTCTTAAATCCTGTGGTCATCCATTGGATACCTTCGGTGAGCTTCATCGATTTCCTGAATGCACTGAGTAAGATGGCCAGGATGACGCCCATCAGCGAGCCCCAGAGCAGTCCAAGATATGAATCGGCGTTGCCAATTATTTTCCCGATTTTCATCATAAAGCCAGGGGATTCAGACCAAAGTATGTTCATATTCTGCCAAACTGATGAAGTGCCCGGTCTAATAGATGCATCGATAACCGAAAGTTCCTCCCAGGTGGATTGAATACCTGTTTGCCACAGGCCGAGTATCGTAACTCCAATGACCGCCAGAATGGGGAGTATGGCATCCCAGGGATTTCGACCGGCGGAGGGTAAGGGAGACAGATCTTCCTCTGTTTGCTCATCGGCGAGAAGGGCTTGCTGGGATTCAGTACTTTTATCCGCTTTTTCTTCAGCCTGCCACATGGGCCCGTAATCGCGCTTTTGATAAATTAACATCAGGATGAAAGCGAGCGTGAGGATGGGATAAAAGGAATATTTTAAGGATTGGAGAAAAATAGAATAGGGTGTTTCTGTACGCTCCCAATCTGAAATAATGCCAATACCACTTTCGATGTACCCTAGTTCAGCGCCAATCCAGGTTGTAATAAAAGCGACCGCAGCTATGGGAGCTGCCGTACTATCTACGATATAGGCTAACTTTTCCCTCGATATTCGAAAGCGGTCGGTCACTGCTTTCATGGTGTTTCCTACAATCAGAGTATTGGCATAGTCGTCAAAAAAGATGGCGACCCCCAGCAGCCAGGTCACAAACTGGGTGCTACGCTTGCTTCGTGCGTATTTTGATAGCTGAATAACTACGCCGGCCATTCCCCCATTTTTAGAAATGATGGCCACCATACCCCCAATCAAAAGAGAAAAGGTGATGACGCTGAGATGTCCCGGATTATTTAATGCCAAAATGATGTAGTCGGTTACCGTACTGAAAAGCGACTCAAAATAATAGGTGAAAGAGTTCCAGCGCATACCTCCGGCTATAAAAGCGCCCATCCATAATCCTACGAACAGAGAGATGATAACCTCTTGAAGCAGAAGGGCAAGGCCGATAGCAACTAAAGGGGGTAGGATCGAAAGCCATAAAGGAATGTGGGTAAGCTGTGCCTGTCCTTCGGGATCTGAGTACACATGAAACAATTGTTGTTTGCGATCCCCTTTGAGATAGAGGAGCTCTCCGGCCGGAGTAGCGATAACCGGCAGTTTGGCTCTGTTTTTTTTCAGTTGAAGACTTACGTCTGACCCGTTGAGCCGGAGTGAAACGGTATCGGGACTGTTAATGGGATACTCTATGAAAACGGATTCACCTTCACTTTGGATATGATGCCATTTGGGTGCGGTTTGAGCATCGCCATGATAGTGTAGCCCAAGGAAAACGACTAAGCAGACGGATGATATCCAGCTACTCTTCCGCATGGAGTTTAAAATCCTGGAGGTCGGGAATATGAGAGTGATATTTTTAGACAAGAGCCGTCTGTTTTGTGTCGATTTTACAATATTTGTGATCAAATTTCAGTATTATTGGGTATTATCGAGATAAAGATAAGTATATATTATGAGTTGGTTAAAGTGGCTTTTTTTTTCGTCCTGTTTGGCATTCGGATTTAACGGGTTGATAGCTCAGTACGAAATTTTAAACTATGAGTTTTCGTCTGAAGGTGCTGTTCTTCCCATGGCCTTGACCGGCGGATTCACTTCCCCTCAATTTTCGAGTATTGATTTTAACCGGGATGGAGTGCAAGACATGGTCGTTTTTGATCGGGACGGGAATATATTTCGGAGTTTTATATACGATACAGACATTGACGGCTTTCGATATGCGCCGGAGTACAATGATGTTTTTCCCGAGGCTCGAAATTTTGTTCTCATCGTTGATTATAATGCCGATGGAGTCGAGGATTTATTTACTTTTTCTCATTTACCGGGGATAGCCGGTTTTCAGGTGTTCCGCGGACGAGAGGACGGAGGTTCACTGGCTTTTGAGGCAGTCACATTCGGGAATCACCGCGATATCATTGAATATGAAAATTCGAGCGGGAGTTATACAAATGCTTATGTGAGTAGTATTGATCTACCTGTAGTGGAAGACATAGATCGGGATGGAGATATCGATATTCTTTCCTGGGAGCCTTCAGGTAGTTATATTTATTATTACAGAAACATGGCTGTTGAGCGCGGATATTCATTGGATAGTTTGGTTTTTACTTTAGATGACCGCTGCTGGGGAAAAGTTTTTGAATCTGAATTTAGCGAAGATCTTTTTCTTTCGGACAATCCCAATTCCTGTTCTAGAGGATTGAGAGATGATGGCAGTGGATCAGCCAGTCTTCGTCATGCCGGCTCTACGATTTCATCGCGTGATCTAAACGGGGATGGGTTGACGGATTTATTAATTGGCGATATTGGCTCGGATAAGATTACAGCACTATATAACGGGGGAACAGCTGAAAATGCCTATGGCGTAGATCAGGACTCCAATTACCCTTCCTCAGACCGACCCTTGGATTTTAATCGGTTTCTGAGTCCCTTTTTTCTAGATTTAAATAACGATGGAGTCGATGAAATGATCGCTGCTCCAAATTCCAGGGGTTCAACGCGTAATCAGAATTTTATATGGCGATATAATAATAGTCTGGAATCTGATAGCCAAGGGTTTGAACCTGTTTTCGTTCAAGAAAACTATTTAGAGGAGTTGACACTGGACTTGAGTGGATACTCTGTGCCGGCTGTGGCGGATGTAAATCAGGATGGCCTTCCGGACCTTCTCGTAGGCACACAAGGAATACATATTTCGATTGGAGAAATAGAACCCCGAATGTATTTATTTCTCAATACAGGAACACCTTCTGAGCCATCCTTTACACTGGAGGATTCTGACTATTTATCTTTGAGCAGCTATCCGGGCAATCAGAATCAAGGGTTGGCGCCGGCCTTTGGAGATCTGGATGGTGATGGTGATATGGATTTGGTAGTGGGGAGTTTTTCCGGAGGCTTGTTCTATTTTGAAAATCTCGCCGGCCCCAATGAGCCATTTGCTTTTGACGATCCGATAGTCGATTATGAAGACATAGACATAGGCCAGTTTTCCGTACCTCAAATAGTCGATGTTAATGAGGATGGTTTGGGCGACTTAGTCATAGGTGAGCGAAATGGAAACTCCGTAGATGGTATGGCTTGCGGAAATATCAACTATTTTCAAAATGTGGGCAGTCCCGGTCAGCCCGCTTTTGAATCTGATGAGCAGGTGGCGCCAAATACGCCTTGTTTGGGGCAGGTATTCACACGATCTCCAACTCAATTTACCGGTTACAGCTCACCCCAATTAATCTCTAGTGAGGATGGGTTCCTGTTACTCACGGGAAGTCAGTCCCGTCAAATTTTATTATACGAACAAGCCGGTTCTATTACTGATCCGATGAATATTGTAGAAGACGGAGTAGGGGACCTGGAGATCGGACTTCGGACGCACCCCCGGTTTTACGATTTAAATCAAAATGGATTTTTTGAGTTGATCGTAGGAAATAGTCGCGGAGGACTGGAGATTTTTAGCACCCCATGGAGTGTATCGGGTAGCACCGCTGTTGATGGGGAAATTACCAGAAAAGAACAATATGGCGTTTATCCGAATCCGGGACGCGATCATTTTCAGTTAACTGAAAATTTAGGCGATGTTTATGAGGTTCAACTGCTCTCTTCGAATGGACTAAGAATTCAATCCTGGGACGCCAGTCAATCCTCAAGTTTCCAAACTCGGGATATACCTGCGGGTGTGTACTATATCCTCATAAAAACGCCTGATGAAGTGTTGGTTCGCAGATGGGTTAAACAGTAGGATGTTTTAGCTCAGCCGCATTCTATTTTTTAGGTCGGGGTCCAAAGACTTTACTTCCAATTCTCACCATAGTTGCGCCGGCTTCAAGTGCAAGGGGATAGTCGCCACTCATGCCCATAGATAACTCTTTGAAGTCAGCTCCCAAATCGTATTTTTCCTTTACTTGATTGAATAAATCTTTCAGACCTTGAAATTCCGCCCGGACTTGTTCCTCATTTTCAGTAAAAGTGGCCATTCCCATTAGACCACAAAGGGTCAAATGGGGATACTTTTCTATGGGATCTTTTTCCAAAAACTTGAATAATTCTTTTTCGTCAAAGCCAAATTTTTGCTCTTCCTGAGCGATATGAACCTGAAGTAAAATTTTAATATTTCGATCTGCTTTTTTTGCTCGTTTATTGAGCTCTTTCGCGATCTTAGCCCGATCCACAGAGTGAACCATATATACAAAGTCAGCGATGTACTTTACTTTATTGCTCTGAAGAGGACCGATCATATGCCAGCGGATGTCCTCAGGTAGCTTTTCCGCTTTACCTTGCATTTCTTGTGCTCGATTTTCACCAAAATCCCGATGTCCCCAATCATATGCCGTATGGATTTTTTCGGCCGGGTGAACTTTACTTACAGCAATGAGCTGAGCCCCCTGCTTTTCCAGTTCAGATATAAGGTTTTGATATGTAGTCTTTTCCATAATTCGTTTGGGCTTATGTGGTTAGTACAAAATGCCTGTGCAGATGTTCAGTTTCGTCGCTTGATTAAGCGGGGAAAAGGCCATTTAATCGGCCATCTATGGCATCTAAAATTTTTCCCAAGTCTGCAGGTTTTGTCGTAAAATCAAGGTCTTTTGTCTCTATAATAAGCAGCGGACCTTCTTTATAGTCACGAATCCAATTTTCGTATCGCTCATTGAGTTTCCGCAAATAGTCTAAACTCATATTTCCTTCATAATCACGTCCCCGGGTTTGAATATGAGAGACAAGAGTAGAAATATCCGCTTTCAAATAAATTAATAGGTCAGGAGCGGAGATCTGCTGCGTCATGGTCTCGAAAAGAGAGCGGTAATTCTCAAAATCCCTCTTTGACATCAACCCCATTTCATGCAAATTGGGTGCAAAAATGAAAGCATCCTCGTAAATTGTCCGATCCTGTACAACCGTAGACTGACCCGATTGGATATTTACGATTTGTTTGTACCTGTTATGCAGGAAATGAATCTGTAAATGGAAAGCCCATCGTTTCATGTCATCGTAGAAATCAGGCAGATACGGATTGTGCTGTTCGTCTTCAAAATGGACTTCCCAGTTATAGTGGTTGGCCAATTTTTGGCAAAGTGTCGTTTTTCCGGCTCCGATGTTGCCGGCAATTGCGACATGACGAAGAGGACGATTGGAATTTGAGGTCATAGATTTTTTTTAAGATCATAAACTCATCGGTTCCTGATAAGGTTTAGTGGATAAAATCAAGGTATAGATACAAAATTTGATGGATACAATGAAAGCGAGGCCTAATCTCGTTTCAATATATGTATATTACTCTATCAAAAATATGAAATATGTCTGAGATCATTTCGCTTTCGAAGATAAGTAAGAAGTATTTATTGGGGCAATTGGAAGTCTTGGCCTTAAATGAAGTGAGCGTTCAAATCAATCAAAACGAGTATGTCGCGCTGATGGGCCCCTCCGGATCGGGTAAGTCTACTATGATGAACATTTTGGGATGTTTGGACAGTCCAACTGCCGGACAATATATGTTGAATGGCCAGGATGTAAGCTCGATGACCGACTCAGAATTGGCTGAGACCCGGAACAGGGAAATTGGGTTCATTTTTCAAACGTTCAACTTACTACCGCGCTTGTCGGCATTGGATAATGTCGTATTACCTCTGATTTATGGGGGTGCAAAAAGACAGGAGCGGGATGAAAAGGCAAAAGATGCTTTAGACTTGGTAGGCCTTCAGGATCGCATGGGGCATAAGCCAAATGAATTGTCGGGAGGACAGCGTCAGCGAGTAGCCATCGCGCGCGCCATTGTGACTAATCCGGCAATTATACTTGCCGATGAACCCACGGGGAATTTAGATACCAAAACGTCTATTGAAATAATGGCTATATTAGAGAAAATTCATCAAAGGGGAAACACTATCGTATTGGTCACCCATGAGCCCGACATTTCTGAACATGCGCATCGGATCATCCGATTGAGGGACGGAAGGGTGGAATCTGACGAAAAAAACCCTAATATTGTAACTGTTAACGACCCAGACCATAGATATAAAAGTTCGTAGACCATGAAAATATATACCAAAACAGGAGACAAAGGGCAAACTTCATTGTTTGGCGGTAAAAAATTACCTAAATCACACATGCGAATTGACGCATATGGAACCTTGGATGAGCTCAATGGTTGGATAGGTCTTTTGCGAGATCAAACCGATATTGAGGAGGTGCGAGATCAGTTGTTGGAAATTCAACATCGCTTGTTTGACATGGGGTCTTCCCTGGCTTCAGATCCTGATAAAAACCCCATGCCCTCGAAGGTGAAAGATCGGGATATTGAAATTCTGGAGGAAGCGATTGATACTTTTACTGCAGAGTTGGAACCTCTTCGCAATTTCATCCTTCCCGGCGGCCATGTTTTAGTTTCTCAAGCACATATTGCCAGAGGCGTTGCCCGACGTGCTGAAAGAAAGGTGGTAGACTTGTCTCTACATTCCGATGTGGAAGAGATTATTATTCAATACTTAAACCGGCTTTCTGATTACCTTTTCACCCTTTGTCGTTTATTTTCTCACCGTTTAGGAGTATCTGAGGTAAAGTGGATTGCGAGAAAGTCATAGATTATGGATTTTTCTATCAAAAATCGGAAGGCATTTATAGCCAACTTGCTCAATATTGGTGTTGTTCTGGCATTAATTGTTTTTATCGCTTTCCTATTTCCTTATCAATCAGGCCCTCATTACGAGTATGAAGTGAGTAAACCCTGGCCATATGAGGACTTCGTATCTCCGACCACTTTTGCAGTATATAAGTCTGATGATCAAATAGCGAAAGAAACAGAAAATATTCGTACAGACTTTCTCCCTTATTTCGAGCGAGATACTGCGAGTTTTCAGCGTGCCATGGGGAGCTTTCAGCTGTTATTAGACGAATTGCTAGCAGATATGGAGGCTTCCAGAGGAATTTCCGACCTAAGGTCTCGGAAAAACAGATATGTATCTTTAGTAAAGTCTGAATTTGAAGATCTGTATCGGACAGGTTTATTGGATACAGTAGGCCTGGACCCGAAATTTAAACCGCTCTCGCGCTTTCACCTTATCAGTGGTGAGCAAGTTCGAATACATAGAATTGAAGATGTCGTTTTTCAATCTAAGGCGGAAGATATTATTCAAAATCATCTGCGGGAATCCGGACTTCCCGATGCGGATTTATTATTGTCGCCAGCCTTAGAATCTTTATCGCCCAATATTATTTATGCCCCTGATCGGACTGAGCGCTATTTGTCCATAGCTCTGGGAGAGGTTTCCGAGAAGGAAGGTATTGTAGAAGACGGAGAAGTCATTGTCAAAAAGGGAGAAGTCGTTACTCAACAAATTGATCGTGAAATTCAAAGTTACGAAAGTGAATATCGTCCCTCTCTGGGATCGCGCCTTGGATCCTGGTGGGTTTTCTCTGGTTACTTATTACTCACTGTTTATCTCATTGCACTATTTCTTCTTTTTTTGAAATCGAATGCGGAAAAAGTATACTTCCACTTCAATCAGCTTCTTTTCATGATTGTTTGGATTGCACTCTACAGTTATGTGGTGAGTGTAATCGATCCCATAGAAAATATTAGCACCTATATCATTCCCTTTTGCGTAGTTCCTATCGTTGTAAAGACCTTTTTCAATGATCGCTTAGCTTTGTTTTTACACTTGATTATTATTCTGTTGGCCTCGTATCTTACAAATTTGGGGTACGAGTTTATGTTTATTGAAATCGTGGCAGGTATAGCTACCGTTCTTTCCTTCCGTATTCAGACGGTTTGGAATCGGTTGTTTACTACGGTGGGCATTATCTATTTATCCTATATTGTTAGTTATCTGGGCCTGGCACTCATTCGGAAAGGAGATATAGCTGATGTCAATTACATATATTTTCTATGGTTCTTCTTAAGCGCATTTTTGACGTTTTTGGCATATCCTCTTTTGCCCTTATTGGAACGCGTATTTCGATTTACCTCAGACATAACATTGAATGAATTGGCCGATATGAACCATCCCCTGCTCAGACAATTGTCGGTAGAGGCTCCGGGAACACTTCAACATTCTCTTCAAGTGGGAAACTTAGCTGAAGCGGCCGCAGGAGCTATTGGTGCTGACAAGTTATCGGTTAAGGTGGCAGCACTGTATCACGATATTGGGAAAATGAAAAGGCCGGAGTACTTTATTGAAAATCAGGCCGGAAGTAATCCGCATGATCAATTATCACCTCAAGAAAGTACTGAGATCATAATCGATCATGTGACCTATGGCTTGGAATTAGCGAAGAAACATGGACTCCCTCGTTTGATTAAGGACTTTATTTTAACGCACCATGGAACAACCAGAGTAGAGTATTTCTATAGAAGACACCTGGCCGAGAACGATGATGATGAGACCACTGACAAAAAAGATTTTACATATCCCGGACCTCGTCCTCGCAGTAAAGAAGAAGCTATTTTCATGCTTGCCGATTCTTTAGAGGCAAGTTGTAAATCCTTAGAACAGCCTTCATACGAGGAATTGGCTCAAATGATTGATCGGATTATTGATCATAAGGTTAAGGCCGGACAACTTGAGAATACCGATTTGAGCTTTAAGGATTTAGAAACGGCAAGAAAGGTATTCAAGAAAATGCTAAAAAGTATTCATCATGTGCGTGTGAGCTATGATGATGCGGAAAAGAAAAAGTCCAAAGATTGATTCTATGTTCAATAAAGTAGATTTGGCGTCCTGGCAAGATTATATGAAGCGGCATCGGAGGCACCTGCATTCCCGCCCCGAGCTGAGTTATAAAGAGACTGAGACTCAAAAGTATATTGAAAATGAATTGGGACTCTTTTCTAATATTCAGGTGCGCCGGATAGCGCGAACAGGCCTTATTTGCGACTATAATATGGATCAAAAGGGGCCTCTGATTGCGTTGCGAGCAGATATGGATGCTTTACCCATTCAGGAAGAGACGGACTTACCCTTCAAATCAAAGTACCCCAATCGAATGCACGCTTGCGGGCACGATGCGCATATGGCTATTCTTTTAGGGGTCATTCAGTTTTGCGCTATTCAAAAACCGGACCTGCGCCTGCGCTTTATCTTTCAACCCTCTGAGGAAAACAATTTTCACGATCCGAAAGGGTGGTCGGGTGCCAAACGAATAGTCGAAGAGGGGGGATTAAAGGGTGTAGATGTTATACTCGGGCTTCACCAGAGGCCTAACATTCCTTTTGGAACACTTGGTTTGCAAACAGGGGCCGTTATGGCGGCAGCAATGATGTTTGAATTGGAAATTCTTGGGAAAAGTGCCCATGCGGGTGCAGAGCCGGAAAAAGGGATTGATTCCATTCTGATTGCGAGTGATTGGATACAATCGGTCCAGAGCATCATTTCGAGACGAATTTCGCCCCGATCTACGGGTGTGATTAGCGTAGGGACGATTGCTGGAGGTGAAATAGCCAATGTCATTGCCGATTCTGTCAAGATGACTGGCACCATAAGAACCCGAGACGCTGGAACCCGCGAGCAGATCCTTCGTGAAATACGTCTGTTGAATGAAGCCCTTTCACATCGATATGGATGTCAAATGAATTGGAGTATTTTACAGGATGTTCCCGTTACGATAAATAATGGTCATTTGTGTGATCAGATCTCAGCTGCCGTTCGCGCTGAAATGCCTGATGTGCGAATTCTCAATGAGGTGGATATGATGGCTGCCGAAGATTTTTCTTTTTACGGGCAGAAGATACCTTCTTTTTTCGGCTTCTTAGGAACTGGAAATATGGACAAACAAGTTCAGTATGGGCTACACCATCCTAAAATGGATATTGAGGAATCCGCATTGATAGAGGGAGCGAAGTATTTTCTAACTGCCGCAAAAGCGGTATCGAAGTCAAGAGGTGAGTAGGCTGTTTTGAATCAATTACTCTCAACATTTGCTTTCATCATTTCGGTCCCTGTCTGAAATGCAAGATTTTGAATTCTCTGATACATGTAGCCGGTGAATAAAAGAGAGAATAGCGTATAAAAGCTAATTAATAGCTTGCTTATTGTATGATCCATAGGCCAAATATGGGTTCCAGCCATAAAAATGAAGGCTACAGCAATGCAAACCTTTATACATTCACTGGGTATCGAAATAAGATGACCATCCATCAATGAGGTGTATGCAAATACTCCAAAAAACAGATACAGCCCCATGGCAAGCAATCCCCCATAGGTAAAGGAACTGATTTCTAAAAGCACCCAAATGAGAATGAGATTATGTGCAATGAGTTGAAACCAGGCATATACTTTTATATAAGGAATATTCACTCCTTCGTATTTAGGTCTATTGTACACGTCTGTAGGTTCAGCCTTGACCCTTAAATCTCTCGGTCGCCACCCGGTGGGCTTTATCCAAACCAGGAATTTATCTTTCCAGTAGTTTGTTTTCCAGGCATCTTTTATCAATCCCCATAGATGTAAAAAATTGATGAGGATAGGATTCCAGGTACGAACGGGAGTTTTCGTTCCAAATACAGCAGGTACATTCTCTTTCTCTTCTTGAAAAGTGCCGAACCATTTATCCCATAAGATGAAAATGGCGGCATAGTTTTTATCAATATACTCATCATTGATGGCATGATGCACACGGTGATGAGAGGGTGTGACAATGATGTGTTCCAGCCATCCCATTTTGTCAATCAGACGCGTATGATACCAAAACTGTGCAAATAAATGTAAGGGAGCTAAAAGGGCAATTACACCGGCTGGAACTCCAATAATAGCCAAAGGAATATAAAGAAAGAAATAAATGGAAATCACGTTTGAAATCGGTTGTCTCAAAGCGCAACTCAGATTAAACTCTTCACTGCTGTGGTGAACAATGTGTCTATTCCAAAACAAGTTGACTTCATGGTTGAACCGATGGGACCAATAGGCCGCAAAATCAATCCCAATGAAAGCAAGTACGTATATAAACCAGTTAGCTTCCCACGACCAGACGGAGAAGTGATCTACCATCCAATCATAACTGACAATGATAATCGACAGTCCCAGGATGTTTTTAATCGTGTTCGTGATCCCGGAGCTCAATGAGGATATCGTATCTAAATCTCTGTTGATTTTTATTTTGCCTCTCGAAGCCGCCCATGCCTCAGCTATAATGAGCAAGAAGAATCCTGGGATTGCATATACTAAAACCGCTGCGTACGTTTCCATCTTGTTCAAAGATAAGAAGAAATAGAATGTGATTCTTCACTTTGGACTCAGGGACTTTCAAAGTTAGGTCATAATCTTTATGGCCATGGGCGATTGGAATAAAAAGGGGCTTGATGAATAAAGACTAG
>CAZVFU010000011.1:0-39873 GCA_964626595.1 uncultured Saprospiraceae bacterium | reverse complement strand
TAGTCGCAAATTTCAATGACGCAGTAGCGTTAGTACGCAGAGCCTAATTTTTCTTAACACCGAAACCGGTATTTGAATTTTTCACCGTATTACTCCCAGATCATATGTTCCTGTTCAATAAAAGCCGCCCGCTCCAGCGGATGCAAGGCATTGATGAGATAGACTCCCTCCGAGTTTCTCAGGTCATTCATGCGGATGTCGGCCAATTGCACCTGTTCTTTTTCTAAACAATACGCGCGCATCACACCGGCCAACAAGGGCGTTCTGGGTGTCAATAAGCCCGACTCTGTTTTTACGACTACATTATAGTAATAGGCATCAGTCAGCAAACCGTTGCGGATTATCAGGATCTCATCGGCAGGTTCAGCTTTTTCTCTGTAAAGCACATCCAGTCTGTCGCGCTCAGTAAACTTATACGCATACTCAATCGTATCGTCTTTCACGACTTGCAGGTATTCGATCTTCCTTTCCGGAAACGCACAGATTTCAGCTTTTTGCTCAAGGGCATTATACTGAATCCTCCATTTAACTTTTTCAGGGGGAAAGTTTATTTTTTGCCAGAGCTCCAGCAAATCCAGCGAATTTTGCCCCGGATAAAAGGCCGCAAAAGTCCGGTCCACCCGCGCCTGATGATAGGGCAGGAGGGGAGCCTGACCCTCATATACGCCTATCGACTCAAGAAAGGGGTATGTAGATTTTTTCACGGATTTCATTATACTCGTCTTTCCAATGACTCTGGGTAGTAATCCCACCACCGGTTTTGTAATAATATTGACCTTCTCTTTCTGTGATATACCGAATTAATATGGTAGAATCAACTTTTCCCTCCTGAAAAATACCCGCAACACCGGTGTAGAAATCCCGATCGTGCGACTCTACCGCTTGAATAATCTCTACGGTCTTTTGTTTGGGAGCTCCCGTAATACTGCCCGCTGGAAGCAATCGAAAAAAAATATCACCTAATTGGCTCGCCCAATCATCGGCTAAGTGGGTCTGGATATGACTGCTCATTTGTAGCAGGTTCCCTCTTTTGCGCTGGATTTCAGTGATGTATCGAAACCGCTCGACAGATGTTCCGCGTCCCACCATACTTAAATCATTGCGCAGCAGATCGACGATGGTGTAATGCTCCGCCGTTTCTTTGGGGTTGTTTAATAATTTTTCTCGAGCATGGGGAATCTCTGCTGATAGGGTACCTTTCATCGGGTGAGTCGAAAGGGTGTTTCCCTCAATTTCTATAAAGCGTTCTGGGCTAAAACAGACAAACTGATCAGGGATATATAGGGTAAAAAGAGCCCGGGCAGCCTGATAGACATCGGCTAAGTTTCCTTGAAGTGAAATGGGAACCTCCTCCGTCAGATTTAACAAATAACTATCTCCCCGATGCAAATGGTATTGAACCTGATCAAATGCTTTCCGGTAATGATCCCGAGAGGGTAATGTATAATCTGTAATGATGGGATCCATAGCCGGGGTGTAGGCCGTTCCGATCTGCCTGTCTGGAAATCGAAAGTGAATCCCATGTTTACCACAATCCTCCAGGGGAACGATTATCGAGCGTTTTCGATCAAAAGAGATGCAAAAGAAAAAGGGGCGCCCTTCCCTGCCCCATTGGTTCATGAGCATTCTGGCTTTATCTTCGGCGTAAACAGGGATCATAAGGCTTGTAGCAGCTGGTAAGCGATTAAACTCACGAGATAAGCCAGCCCGGTCATGAATATGAACTGTAGAATAGGCCATTTCCAACTGTTGGTTTCCTTTTTTACCACCGCCAGAGTAGACATGCACTGCATAGCCAGAGCAAAGAAGAGGAGCAACGATATCGAGGTGGCTCGATCGTAGCGAGGTCCGCCCGTCCTGGGGTTGATTTCTTTGGCCATGCGATCTCGCACGCGTAGCTCATCTTCCGTATCGCCTATGCTATAGATCGTGGCCATAGTTCCCACAAAAACCTCGCGGGCAGCAAACGAGGTGAGGAGTGCGATCCCAATTTTCCAATCAAAGCCCAGTGGTTCAATAGCAGGCTCGATGGCCTTTCCCATGTGTCCGGCATAGGAGGATTCAATTTGTTTGGCGGCGATATAATTTTGAGTCCGATCCTCATCCCAGTTGCGTTCCATAGCCTCCTTTTCAGCTTGCAAGGCAGCGGCTTCCATCTGGTCGCCGGGACCATAACTGGCCAAAAACCAAAGGACTAAAGAAATACCGAGTATAATCTTACCGGCTTCCATGATAAAGGCGCCCACTTTGTTTTTCACATTGAGCCAAACGGACATCCACGCGGGTGAGCGGTAATCCGGTAGTTCGATCATGAGAAATCCACTCGTTTGACCGCTTAAAAAGGGACGAATCAATAGCGCACTGAGGAATGCCACGGCAATACCAAATACATACAGCCCCATAAAGACCATGCCCTGTGCATTGAAGGGGCCGAAATAAGTCTCAGCGGGTACGACAAATCCTACAAGTACAATGTATACGGGGATGCGCGCGGAGCAGGGAATAAAAGGTGTGATGAGTATAGTAAGTAAACGTTCTTTTGGATTCGAAATAGTGCGTGTGGACATGATGGCCGGAATGGCGCAGGCCCCACCCGACACCATGGCAACAACGCTGCGACCATTGAGTCCAAAGCGAGACATGAACCTGTCGAAGAGATAGATCGCTCTAGACATATAGCCCACCTCTTCCATGATACTGAGTAAAAAAAAGAGGATGGCAATCTGCGGAATAAACACTAAAACGCCACCTAGCCCCGCCAACAATCCCTCAGTTAGTAAATCTGTATACCAGGCAGCGGGCAGATATTGACGAGCCACATCGCTTAAACTGGCAAAAACCCACTCAATACCATCCATGGGGTAGGTTGCCCAGGAAAAGATGGCCTGAAAAATGAGAAACATCAGCGCTACAAAAATGAGTGGACCCAGATATCGGTGGGAAACCACCTGGTCAATTTTATCTGAAAAGCTATCCGAATTAACAACTGGCGTGGTTACTTTTTTCACCAACGGCTGGATGCGGTCAAATCTCGCCATGGTCTCGTGGACCTGACTTTTGATGGAATTAAATTTATGATCTTTTTTTACCGACTCAAAGACGGTAAGCTTTTCTTCGGAGAGCAAATTGAGCTCCCGGGCGTGCTCCAGGGTAAGTAATCGGCCATAAGGACTTAAGGAGGGGTGAAATATTTCTTGAGGACATTGATCCAGAATAAACTGTTCCTGTTGTTGCAATGCGTAAAAAGAACTCGGTTTTTGAAGTTGTGTCGAGCATTTAGCCAGCGTATCCTTCAGGGCTTCCACATTTTCTCCGGTCTTGCCCGACACGCGTTGAACGGGGCAGGATAGAATTTTCTGGAGCTTTTCATCTTTGATCTCAATCTCCTCCGATTTCCATTCATCCATCATGGTCATGGCCACGACGACAGGTATTTGCAGATCTATGATTTGTGTAAGAAATAGCAATTGCTGTTCCAGGGAACGCGCATCCAACACATATAGAACCATGTCAGGAAAATCGGGGTCGTCAGGCTGAAGCAAAATGGAACTCGTCAACCGTTCATCGCTAGATGTCGGATGCAAACTGTAGGTTCCCGGCAAGTCCACAAAACGAAACTCGCGACCCTGATGCTGGATTTCTCCAGACTTTCGATCTACGGTTACGCCGGGAAAGTTACCCACGCGCTGATTGAGACCTGTAAGTTTGTTGAATAGGGTCGATTTACCGGAGTTGGGATTACCCGCAATGGCCACTTGAATCATACATCAATTCGATTTCAGTCAATTAATGGACTTGAATCTTAGAGGCCTCCTTTTTGCGAACAGCTATACTTTTCCCATTAGCCCGCACATACAGGGTTTGTCCATTAATGGTCGACCTGCGTATACAAATCTCAACTCCGGGTTGAATCCCCATAGACAATAGTCGCAACCCTACTTTTGGATCTTCAAAACCTTTGAGAATGCGCTTCTCGCCGGGCCTCACATCAATTAATTGCGACATATGCCTTTATTTTTATTTAAAACGAATCTAAACTAAAGGTAAGATATTCATTTAACATAGGCAAAAATGGAAAAGTAATTATTCGTCAGATGCCTTCTCATCCTCTTTCTCTTCTTCGGGTTCAGCATTTACGACTTCATACAGACCGCTTTCTACGCGGGACTTGTAGTCTTTTTTAGCCACGTGCATCTTTCGATTTACGGTCATCAAATGAATAGTGACTCTTGACTTTGTTTCTTTTATCTTTCTAACTTTTATACTTCTTTCTGGCATGGCTCTTTATTTTATTTTAAGGTTATTTTCGGACTTGAACGATTTAGTTTTCTAAAACTGGAGCTTTTGACTCTGCAAATTTCTTTCCCGTCCATTTTCCAAGCCACTCCACGCGCTTGCCTACTTTGAGGTAAGATTGAAAGACACGTTCAGCATCTTTTTTATTTTCTCTGCTTATGGTAATATTGAACTGGCCTGTTTTTACATTAAAGTAATATTTGCCCTTACCCATAGTGAATTTCTTATTCGCTGCCATATTATTGATTTAAATTATGCAATATTTTTATGGATGTAATCCGAGTTCAATAAACTCAAAGCACCCATATATTTTAAGCTGAAGGAAATTTTATCTCCTACTTTATATCCATGTTTGTTTTGATCCAAATCCACGATAAGCATATCCGAACTCGCATCCACTACCCGGATTCCCTCATTGTCCGGAATCAGGTAGTCCGGAGATACGTCCAATAATCCGATATCCAGAATAGCCCGCTTGGAAGTCGTCCCCATATCTTTTTCATCTACCTCAAACACCTTTCCGCTGGGATTCTCAGCTAAAGTCCCAATAGGCACCTTAGGCTTTTCTGTGACTTCGATAATTTCTGTGTACAACTTTAACACATCACCTTCCATTCCATCAATCACCTCGCCTGTGAGCAAATTCAATCCAAAGTACAAAGTCTCACCTACGCGGAAGTGATTCACCGCTTTTGGTAGTGATTTTTGCATAAGCAGAGGAATAACTACGGATGTTCCACCCGTCACCCAGGGAATTTCTACATTAAATTTAGCTTCGATGAGCTGCTTGTACAAACTCATTTGAATGTATTTATCCTGCGACGGCATCACACCACTCAAACAGTTCAGATTTGATCCCAATCCTGCAACTTTAATGTTGGGCAACTCAAAAATTTTAGAGTAAAAATCAGTTAAATGTTCTCCCATGATTCCCTCTCTCAGGTCACCCAGCTCGATCATAATAATGATTTTATGAGTCTTATTTTGGCGCTGAGCTTCTTCACTTAGTTTCCGTATAATTGCTGTCTCCGAATTGAAGCTGACATCAGCATATTTCACGGTTTCCTCAATTTCATCTAAAGCCGGAGGCTTAATATAAACGGTTTGAACTGAATCGTCAATCGATTTTATCGTTTTCAAATTTCGAATTCTGCTGTCACAGACTTCTTTTATGCCTAAACTCAACAATTCTTCTAAAAACGCCTCATTGCCGCAGAACAACTTCGTTACAGCTGCCCATTCGATTTCATTCGATGAGAAAAGTTCATTTAAATACTCGTAATTCTTCTTCAAACGGTCTTTGAAGAGCGTAATGCTAGCCATGGTGTATACTTAAGATTTTGTTGAGGACACGCTTGATTTATCGAGCCTCATTTCCAGATATTTGTTCGTGAAACCGAGCTTTTCATATAAAAACTTCGCTGGATTTTCTGGTTCTACATGTAAGGCAATATCACCGTCGGCCTGCTCTATCGCAGCTCCCATGAGCTTCTTCCCAACACCTTTTCCTCTCTGCTCTCTATCTACAGCTATATAAACAAGTATGTTTTCAGGGATATAACCTTTCATCCCCGTTTTGTTAACGATAACTACGCCCGCAATATCACCTTCTTCATGCGCTACCACAGAAAAGCCTCCCTGCGAAGGCACCTCCTTCATAGCGTAATCCAAACAGTTGGATATATCTTCTTTTGGATCACCAAACTCATCTAAATGAGTAAACAGAAAATCAACAATTTTTTGCTTTTGTAAATAAGAGGGTTTACTAAAGGGAGTATACGATATTAGTTCCAAACTAATTTATTTGTTTTGGTTATATAACACGCTGAACTCAAAGAGAGTTCAATATCAAACGCTTAGAACCTTAAAGATAGTACTTTTCAAGTATGATTTCAAATACAAACCCGTCAATTCATGGATCTAAAACTGCGGAAGCTTCTGATGCGTCGTGATGAGATTCGTATCTGCCTTCGCTAGAATTTTTTCATTTTTTAGCATTTGGGTTTCTACATGTATGATGCGTTCGCCGGCCCGTATGACTTCCGCCACTACAGTCACCTCCTCGCCTAATTGAGCGGGTCTCAAAAAATCTACCTGTAAATTGATCGATGTAAAGAAGTGATCTCGCCCCAGACTAAACACCGCGATGCCCGCCACTTCGTCCAACATACCTGATATCACACCGCCATGCAGAATTCCAGCTGGATTACACATTTCCTCCCTCACTGTAAATGATACCTCCACCTGACCTTCCTCCGCTCGAATGAGCCGCCCCTGAAGCCATTGCATATACGGCGAAGGGGACTCATAATTCTCGTCCGATTTTAGGATGTGCTTTAGTAATTGTAGCGCTTTATTTTTCTTTTCCATAAGCTCTTGTAGTCTCCTACAAAGATAAAAATTCTTTGAATCCCCCGATCTTGTTTTGCTTTTTGGGCGTGCCCCGGCCCTCGAGAGCGCCAGGCGCTCCTCGAGGACTCGGGTCGGGCCCCTCCGGGGTTCCGTACTCGCTGTGCAGCGCTTCGCCACCGCACAGCATCGCACCCCACCGCCAGCAGCGGTGGGCCCTCCATACCCCTCACGCAAAAGAAGCCCTATCCCAAGCCCCGCCCTGACCATAGGAGTAAGTTTAGTTTATGCCACACCCTCAGCTTACATTCCGTATTCGACCTCTGCGCTGCTGCTTATGCAAGAACAACGTCAGTGTCAATAGCCAAGCAAACCTTTAGCTCTAACCGTACTTTTTCTGGCTAACTTTAAAACTGAAATTCAGATTCTTACTGCTTAACGATCACTCGCCTCACCACCCCTTCCGAAGTCTGAGCAATGACCACATAAAGCCCAGCGGGAAGGGAATGCATATCCCACTCGCTTCGGGAAGGTTTCCGCTGGGATATCAGTTTCCCATTCATCTGGTATAGGGCGATCGACTGAATCTTTTTATCACTATTCCATCGAAGCGTATTTCTTACTGGATTCGGATAGACTGAGAAGGATTTCGTATTTGCCAGACTTCCATCTGAAGTCGTACCCGTGAAACTCAGGTTATCCAAATTGAAGAATAAGGGCGTATTAATTCCAAATTGCCCCGTATCTGATGAGAAAAACTCAATTTCTACACGATCTACGGATCCCAGCGCTTCTAAATTGAAGGAAGTCCAGTCGTCTAAGATATAGTCTTCACTGTTGTCGGTGAACCGATAATCAGCTAAATAGATGTCTACACTGTCTGTCAGTTGCCCTTCAATGTATCCTTTCCATCGGATAAAAAAGTAATCCGGGTCATCACCACTGGGACCCCCAAATGCTTTAGAAAACTGATTCCCATCCCTTATGGTAAAGAAAGCATAGGTGCTATTCGTAATATCCACCGATTGGAGTGAAATGGGAGTTGCACTTGTGAATTGTAAGTTGTCCGGCCCAAAAGGCGATTGACCAACCATAAAAACATCGCTACCCTGGGCACCGCCTCCCGCTCTGCTTCCGTAGAGGTTGGTGAAATTAGGTGTAATGGAGTCCCTGTCTGAGCTTAGTGCCCATTGGCCAGACCAAATGCCGAAATCGAAGTCATAAACGACAGGAAAGGAAAGCGGACTCAATTCAAAGGATTCAGTCATATCTTCTCCATTAATAAAGGTGTCAAGTTCAGAGACCTCACCTTCAAAAGTCAGTGTTTCGATCTGAGCTTTTCCGGAAATAGAAAATAGTAAAGCCATCGTGAGGAATGTTGCCATGTACAATTTGTGCATAAATTAAATTTGGAGGTTAAAAATGATCCCACACCGCCACAATCGACCGGGTGCGGGAATATGAGGTTGAAAAAAATAGCTCTCGTTCGAGAGGTTATGAACCTTCGCGAAACATTGAATATTTTGCCCGAAAATCCTTTTCGAATAAGTCAGCGTCAGATGAGACAGCAGGCGCGGAGCTAATTGCTCTCTTAAATTGGCCTGCGTGAAGACTTGAGATTGATATTCTTGCTGTAGCATGATGGAAAAACTACGCCATTGTTGGCTGAGAAGTAATGACCACTGGTGCTCTGGCATGTATATCAGGTTTTCACCTTTTTGGGCCACTGGGCTATCATTGGGGCCTGTATTTCTCACGTATTGATAGTTATATAGAATTCGAACAGAAGCGGAACTGCGCGATGTCCACGCTATAGTCCTGGATATGCTTGTCTCAAAACCGGCCGAGGTGACTTCCAAAATATTGTGAGGTCTGAAGAAAAGATCATTAAGCGGTGCCCAAAGAATCCAATCCTCTACTTGTTTGTAAAAGCTCGCAAGCCGAATTTGATCCCAGAAGAGGCTTTCCGTAGTAAAGGTATATTGCAGTTGTACTTGATGGCTATGTTCCGGATTGAGCTCAGGATTGCCAAAGGGAGCCCAGAATAAGTCATTGGCCGAGGGGAACCGGTAAGCTCTCGCATATTCCAGTCGGACACGATGAATGGGGTGCAGGTATTCCCACGCCATTAGACCGGTTAGGGGAGCAGTATTGCTTCCTCTCCATCCTTGCCTGACTTGAATCTCTGCCCGATGCTGTCCGTTTTTGGAATAAGCGTGGAGTCCTAGAAAGGAATCGCCGTCAGTTAGTTTTTCCGGGGAAGTATAATTTTCTGTATCAAAACGAAGATGCTGTAAATTTATTCCTCCGGCGAGGCGAAGCTGGGGATGGGGCGAATACCGATGCTGGCTTATCCATTGATGTGCCTGAAAAGGGTTTCGGCTATCCTGAGCATTTAAAGGGTCTTCAAAATGGTTGGTTTCTTTTCGATAGGTATAATTAAATTCGTGTTGATATCGATTCCCGTTGTAATTCCATACGAGTTGGTGTCGCTGAAAAGAATCTCGTTGTATAGCCGCACTCCGACGTTGTTGCAGGCTGGGGGGCAACTCTCGTGTAGAAGCATGAACCCAACTTCTAAATGCCAGTTTGTGCTTTTCAGAAATGGACTGCCCCAACTCGATCATTCCGCTCCATTGTGTTTGTGATGCGTGAGGCTGTCGGTCAGGGAGGAGTACGGATTGGTGCTCTTCCAAATAGGGAAAGTCCTGTTGATTTTGCGCATACAACCCTTTCAGGCGAAATGTGGTATTACTTTTCCAACTTCCTGCTAGCTGTCCATGGTATTGCTGGAAACCGAACTGTCCGCCCTGCATTCCCAACATAAAAAGCGACGAATCAATTCCTGAATTTGATAGGTCCAAAGCGCCACCTATGGGCTGATAACTTTCATCATTTTGGACGGGGTGAAGTTGAATTTCTTCCATGAGAAGCGGTGAGATCGTACTGAGATCTGAAAGTCCCAGCATACCATTATTAATATTTGCTCCATTCCAAAGTACCTGTGTCTGTGAGCTGGACCCGCCTCGTACGCTTAAAGTAGCCAGATTGTTATTTCCCCGATTGCGTAGGATCGCCGTCGACTGAAGGCTCAAAATCTCTGCTAATGCTGAGCTGGATTGAAGGGCTTGACGCAGGTCTTCGTTTGGTAACTCATAAAGGTTTTGACCGGGATGGGGAACTTGATCGACTGTGAGTTTTACAGGGGGTAAATCCGCGCGAATAAGACTGTCCGTCTGTCCTTTCATAATCAAGGAGAGAGAGAGAAGAAGCCAAATTAGAATTGCGTCAGTCATAAATAGTTCAAAATGACGTCGCAGAACATGGACCGCAATGAGCATACGAACTCAAAGACAAAAAATGATGTACGAACCTATTCTCTGGTGTACTTGTAGCCTATGTCCCTTGACGATTGTTCCCGATCGCTGGGTTTTTTATCTAAAAGCAGGTCTTCTGACTGAGCAACACTTGTATTACCTTCCCACTTCCCATTGGAAGCAGTGGTGTAGAGGGGATACAAGTTTCGGTTGCCTTACAGCTGCGGGTACAGTTCAGGATTTTCACCGGATTCCCTTCACTCTTAGACAAAACAAATATAGGTGGAATTTGGTAAAGACCCAAAAGATAGGTGTTTACTGAAAAGTTTCTGGTCGATCTTGAGAGGTGATTGTTTTTGGGGCCAAAGTTCAGGGTAGGCGCAACTAATTTTCAGACTTTCGGAGTTTAAAGCCGAGCAAAATTAGAATGCCACCCAGGATGACACTACCTATTTTGAAAGAATAGCTGCTATTGAAAGTCGTGTTTTCAAAATCCGAGGCAATCTTTAGCTGTAAGCCGGACACAAATGCGTAGATGATGAGGATAATTCCGAAAATACTGAGTAATGTGGAAAACCGCATACTTTATTATTAGGGTGAATAAAGATCTCGACCATAAAAATAGCGAATTTTATATCTATTGGGGAGATTTTTCACGACTTCTAACTGTGGACGGTTATATCGAAAGGGGCAAAGCGCCTGATCATTGGATAGGGATGATTTTTCCATTGTAGCTTTTTGTCCGTCATTTTGAATAGGGGGCGAGCTGTTTTTCTTAGGAGTTTGCTTTTTTCTTCTGATTTTAAGAAACCTTAAAGAATATTATGATTTTGATAACACACCTGTGGCCTTATTTCATCGATATTGGTACTATCAGACAAAACCAAAATGATTGATTATGAAAAAGCAGAAGATTGAGAAGCAAGAGGAAAGCAAAAAGAAGGGACTGATAGTTACTTTCGTATTTCACAGCATAGCTTTGTTGTTGGCACTATATCCCTTAATGAATGTCGAAGATAAAGAGCCTGAATTTCAGGCGGTGGTAGTTGAATTTGATAACAGTGCCAAGTCAGAAGGAGCTAAAAAAGTGAAAAAGAAGGTATTGGCTCAGAGAGAAACAAGAAAAGCTGCAGCTCTGCCCGAGCGAGCTTCGAAAATGTTGACTAGTAAGCAACCTAGCGATATTAAAGTGCCCGAGATAAAGAGGTCAGTTAAGGTTCCAGATGCAGTACCTAAGCCAATCCCTTCCAATGCGCCGATAGCATCTACTTCTCGCATCCCCGCAACGGTAAAAGCTCCCGTTGCAGTGAAGCCAAGCATGAAACCTATCGAAAGTGAGGCTGCTGAGACAGTGGAAGTTTCCTCAAGTGAAGGCGCAGCGGATGGTGCAGAAGATGGTCTGGCTGAAGACGCTTTGGAGTCTGGTGAAGGTGAAGGCGATACAGGTGATGGCAAAAGTGACTTGGGCGAAGGAGACACTGATGGAACGGGTTTTATAGGTGGAGATGGCATACTGTCTAGAAAGATTGTTGAGCGTGCGAATATTAATGAATTAGTCAAAGAGTCTGGAACTATCGTTATTAAACTATGTGTAACTCAAAACGGTGCTGTTGACTACGTTGAATATGATCCTTCACGATCTACTATAACTGATCCTGATGCCGTTCGGGGAGCTTTAAATGCAATGGCATTATATCGATTTGAGCGAGACTTTTCTGCAGCTCAACGTGAATGTGGAAGTTTCCAATTCCATATTGAATTGTAATCATTTTTTTGGTTTTGATTATGAAATGCAGAGCAAGCGATGACGCTTGCTCTGTTTTTTTTATCAAAAAATTAAATGCAACAATGTTGCATAAGAATGCAAAAGGTCTTAAATTTGTACAAACAAAAATTTTGTATCGCATGAAAAACGTATTGTTATTCTCTTTCTTAGCCCTAGGTATTCTATTTTCCGCTTGCAGCGATGACGATGATGATAATCACAATCACAATCACGACAATTGTAAAGAAAGCATTTCTATCGAGAATTTAGAGCCGATAAATAATGAAACTGTGGCCTCTCCAGATGATGTACATATTCACGTAAGAGTTAGTGCTGATTGTGATTTCCATAAAGTGGAGATTGAGCTATATCCCACTAATGACCCATCTGATTTAATACTTGATTTTGAAGAACATGCTCATTCGAGTTCTTACGACTTTGAAAGAGACCTTGACCTTAGTGGCTATCCCGCCGGAACGGAATTCGAATTGGATGTGGAAGTTTATACAGATCACGATGGAAGCGAGTACATCGAAAAAGAAATTGACTTTCGAATACCTTAGTTTAAGGTTCATTTAATGGCGATGTGCAATGGTGTTTGAATTTTGTTCAAATAGTTTTCGCCTAAGCCCCGAGGGTCCTGCTTTTCGATAGGGTAAGCGAGGTAGAGTTGGCAAAAGTAAAGTCTGTGCAGGTAAGAGTACAAGGTAGGCCACTTAAGGATTGGGATAATGCATTATAGAAGTACACATCTCGCAAATGCAACATTGTTGCAAAAGTGAAAATTGTTTTATATATTTGAGTAAATAAAGTAGAGACCTATGAAAAATGTATTATTATTTGCCTTTTTAGCTTTGGGACTTATGTTCACAGCCTGTAGTGACGATGACGATGATCATGACCATGATCACGATCATGGAGATGTAGATATTGAGTTCCTAGAGCCAACAGATGACGAGACCATAGCTGCACCTGATGATGTGCATGTGCATATTCGCGTCACTGCTGAAGATGAAGTTCATGATGTTGAGATTAAAATGCATCCGGAAGATGACGCTTCGGATTTAATCATTGACTTTGATGCTCATTCTCACGAAAGTGTCTTTAATTTTGAAGAAGATTATGATCTCAGCAGCTATCCTTCAGGAACAGAATTCCACATAGAAGTTAAGGTGGCAAAAGACCATGAAGGAACAGAGTTTGAAGAAGAAGATATTCATTTTAGCCTTCCGTAGTAGGAGAGTAGAAGTGTAATTCTTCATTTTTTGGTTGATGGGTGAGGCAATGAGAATTGTCTCACTTTTTTTTTGGTGCTATATTACTAATGAAGAAAAAGCTAATTTTAAAAAGTGATAGGGTACCTTCTGATGATTTGGTATTCCAGTGATGTCAAATGGTATTCGAGAAGTTCTTCAATCCTATTTTTTATTTTTTGAATTCCTTGGGCTTGGACTATCGGGATATAAGATGTAGTTTTAGAGAAAAACAGAAATGAAAATATATCATAGTCGGAAGTCTATTAAAGAGATGAATAAAGCTCAGGTAACTAGACTGCACGGTTTGTATATACGAATCATTTCTATCATTTTAGTCATAGCTGGTCTATTGAGCATAATGGCCATTTGGGACTACCTTTTACCGCCTTTTGTTTATTCAGCCCCCGTCGCGGTTCTTATTTTATGGCCATGGATAATGCAAAGCGCATTTCTGGCTAGAATAAAAAATGAGCAAGCGGGATCTTAAGATGCCACTTGCTCAATTCACGTTTTGATATTTAACTTTACAGGCTATACGTGTTTTTACTTATGATATCCTCAGCGACAGTCCGTCGCAATACTTTCACATTTTGGACAGGATATTGCGTGAATCGCTGGACGCCCATCTGCATTATTCGTGCCTCGTCACCCTCGGCAAAAGAGGCCAGAGCATCCGTTGCATTTTTCCGCATTCTGAATTGAGCATCATGGAAAAAAGTTTTTAGAATGGCCTGATAAAGTTCATGTTTGTCGTGATCGGTACCCAGCTTTTTGAGTCTTAACCATAGACTCTCACTAACGTATAGATCGATCATCATGTCAGCTACATTCATCAGGATTTCTTGTTCATCTTTCAGGTCGTGTTTGCCATCCATTTGGTATTTTGCTGCTGCACCGGCGACCATGAGGACCAGCTTCTTGAAATCGTTTAATGCTTTTGCCTCAGCTTCGAACGGTTCATCACTACCTGAACCCATAGAAGGCATCTTACTGAGTTCTTTCTGAACATCCCATGCGGGTCCCACAATGTCTAATTCTCCTTTCTGTGCTTTTTTCAGGATCATGTTGATCATCAACATTCGATTGATCTCATTGGTCCCTTCGTATATCCGGTTAATTCTCGAATCTCTGTAAGCCCTGGCTGCCGGATATTCTTCGGAAAAGCCATTGCCTCCAAATATCTGAACCGTCTCATCGATGACATAGTCCAAATATTCCGAGCCTGCAACCTTAAGAATCGCACATTCAACACTATACTCCTCAGCAGATTTGCGCAGGGCATCCTCAAAAGACACTCCGTCACCAGCCAACTCTGATTTTAAATCGGCGATGGAATCAGACAATCTGTAAACAGCGCATTCTAAGGCAAATGTTTTGATGGATTGTTCTGCTAATTTGTATTGAATAGCACCAAAAGAGGAAATTGATTTACCAAACTGAACACGCTCATTGGCGTACTTAACTGCTTTTCTGATGGATTCTTTTTGCCCTCCACAACTCAAAATGCCGAGTTTGAAGCGCCCCATATTTAGAACATTAAAAGCGATTAGGTGTCCTTTCCCAATTTCACCTAAGATATTTCCTTTAGGAACGGGAGTATTTTCGAAGAATACCTGCCGGGTGGATGAGCCCTTGATTCCCATTTTGTCTTCTTCTTCACCCAGTGTAATGCCCTCGCTTTTGGCATCCACAATGAAGCCGGTGAATTTTTCCCCATCTATTTTGGCAAAAACGATAAAAAGGTCGGCAAAGCCTGCATTGGAGATCCACATTTTTTGACCATTCAACATGTAATGAGTTCCCTCATCATTGAGAGTAGCTTCAGTTTTTCCCGATAATGCATCGGAACCTGCTTCAGGTTCGGTCAGACAATAAGATGCCGTTATTTCACCATTACACATTTTGGGCAAATAACTTTTCTTTTGCTCCTCTGTTCCAAAATACAGAATGGGAAGCATACCAATTCCAGTATGCGCTGCAAAAGAGGTGTTAAATGAACCTCCTGCGCGACCTAGCTCTTCAAGCAGAACCGTGACAGTATGCGTGTCCATTTCCATGCCCCCGTAACTTTCGGGAATATGGGCACCCAGCAGTCCCAGGTCAGCAGCTTTACTCAATAGCTCTTTTTGGTATTTTAGGTGATTTCCCTTGTCACCTACTTCTTTTGAAACAAAATCTTCTACGGTCTGCTGAATCATATGCTGCTCCTCACTTAAATCTTCGGGAGTGAATACTGACTCAACTTTTTGGTCCTTAATGAGAAACTCGCCACCTCGTAGCGCTTTGCTCTTAGTCTCTTTATTTGCCATAAATTTTGAAATTTTAGTTATAGAAGCTACAAAACAAAAGAAAATTTTGTAGCTAATTTGATATTAGGTTTCTTTTTTGAAAGATAATAAAATTTCAGAAAAAGGTCAACCCCTATTTCAGGTAAAATAGGGTCAATGGTAAAATTTCACCTCCTGATAGTTGTAGAATGAGCTTCATTATGGTCTCTGCCATTAATCTATCAGTCAGGGTTTTAGAGCGGTTTTCTTTTTTGAGATGATGGGTAAATGATCGGGGATGGGCTATAAAAAATAAATATTTGAAGGGCGAATAATATTCTGTTGCGACAAATCTACTCTTGATCTTCCTCGATGATTTCATAATCGTGATACTCTAAATACTCATTATGGGGCCTTTTAGTTTGGGGAGTTTTTCTCCCACTTGTCGATTCTATTCCTTTTAAAAATAGAGCTCTGTACAAAAGTATGAACAGGACAAAGGGGAAACCTGCGACGCACACCAATGTCCAAGTTACTCCAGATAGTAAATCTTTCTTGTATTTTCTTTTGAGCCAATTTCCAAAAGCTGTGTAGGACCTGTAATCTATAAAAAGGATAGAAATAGCAAGAATGGGAGCCACAAAGAGCATGATATAGTACAAACCTTTCATTAGATAAAAGAGCCCTACCATGAAAGCAGCGAAGAATAATAAAAGGACGATCAGAGTGGCTAGACCTAATTCTTTATTTCGATATATCATTAAGACAGTTTTTAAGCAAAAATCTATAGTATTAACGTAATAAACCGATATTGTGTTTTATGCAGATAGCTTAGCCTCAGACAGAAATTGATTCTCATATAGATTCTTGTACCATCCATTTTCTATTTCAAGTAATTCCTCCGGACTCCCGAACTCCTTTATTTCGCCTTGGTGTAGCACCAATATTTTGTCGGCATGCTTTATGGTAGATAGGCGATGAGCTATGATAATGGAGGTACGCTTTTCAATGAGAGTCTCAATGGCATGTTGTATGATCGCTTCAGTTTCGGTATCTATAGAGCTGGTTGCTTCATCAAGAATGAGAATATGGGGTCGAAAAATGAGTGCTCTGACAAATGATATGAGTTGTCTTTGCCCCATCGATAAATTATTTCCCCGCTCGCTTATCCAAAAATCATACTTTTCCGGTAATTCGTCAAAGAAATCATGAGCGCCGATTAACTTGGATGCTTCGATAACTTCCTCTCTTGAAATGTCAGGATCTTTAAGACTAATATTATCAAATAAAGTTCCTGAAAATAAAAATACATCCTGTAAAACAATGGCTAGGTGCCGTCTGAGGTTGTCTAGTTTGTATTTTTGTATCGGATCGTCATCAATATAGATTCTCCCCTTTTGAATATCGTAGAAGCGATTGATTAGATTAATTATTGTAGTTTTTCCTGATCCTGTGCTTCCAACTATGGCGAGAGTTTCTCCGGGTTCAAGTGTAAAATCTATATCCTTTAAAATCACAGTCTCATCATCATAGGAAAAGAAAACATGATCAAATTGAATCTTACCCTCAATTTGCTTTTTCTCAATTTGGCCTGAATCTGAAATCAATTCGGTATTGTCAAGCACATTAAATACACGGTGAGCAGCGACCAGTCCCATTTGGAGGGTGTTGAACCTATCGGCTAACATTCTCATGGGCCGAAAAAGCATATTAATATATATGGGGAAAGCAATGAGCACACCCAGTGTTATATCTTCACTAAGAACGCTTTTTGCTCCATACCATACTAACAGACCTAATGCTGCTGCCGAAACGATCTCAACAAAGGGAAAGAATAAGGCATAATAGAATATGGACTTTAAGTTGGCTTCAGTGTAGTCTCGGTTTATTTGTCGAAACTTTTGCGCTTCTTGTTCTTCGGCATTAAAGACCTGTACCACTCGCATACCTGAAATTCTTTCCTGTAAGAAGGAATTCATTTTAGATATTTGATTTCTTACGCGTTGGTAGGAAACTTTTACTCCTTCTTTAAAATAGTAGGTCCCAATCCATAAAACAGGTAAGGTGGTCAGGACAACTAAGGTGAGTTGCCAGGAGGTGTAAAACATAATACCCAGTACAGCAAAAATGCTTAGAACGTCGGCTACTATAGTGATTACTCCCTGAGAAAATGTTTGATTTATCGTTTCAATGTCGTTAATGGTACGCGTTGTGCTCTGACCTATGGGTGTGCGATCAAAGTAACTGAGCTTCAATCTTACCAGGTGATTGAAGACACTTTTTCTGAGGTCTCGTATTATGGATTGGCCTAAAAAATTAGTGCTGTATATGAAGCCATACCTCATGAAGGCTTCAACGAAGAGGATGACAAACAAAAGACCGGTCATAAAAATAAGTCCATCGTAATCTCCTTCAATAATTTGATTATCTACCATATGATTGATCAAATATGGTCGAAGTATTCCAACAGGAGCTAGCAGAACAGCTAATACTCCAGCTAAGAAAAAGACGACTCTGTAGGGAGCTGCCTGAGCAATTAATCTAACGAAGGTGCCAAATCGGAACCCTTTTTTATCATCTGCCATATTGATTTAACATCTTAACCTCTAAGTTAGTTGAATTTTATAATGGATATCGCTGACCAGGAACATAATCTATTGGTATACTAATCACTAAAGTTAGGACCTCAGATTCATTAGTGTCAAACATTTTAAAATTAAGGAAAAAATCCTAAGCCTTTTGCTTATTTCTCTCATGTCAACCTGTTCGAAAGTCGAGATCGTTATCTCTTTCTACGACTTAGTAATTATTCATTAATGCAGCTTTCCCTTACTAATCCAGTTGGAAGATCACGAGGAGTATTAGTTTGACAATCCTGATTACCTTATTAGGTAGATCTTATTGTTCTTGTGGAGAATCGGTTTCTTTTGAATCGGCCAGTTTATCAGAGTCTTCCCAATAGACCCAGTCTCCGCCGCATGTAATAAGCTGTCCTTTTGGGTTGTCAAAAAGTCGTTTTACCATGAACTCATAGGGAAAAAAGTGAAGGTGAAGATCAAAAGTGTAACGATACGGACGCTGGCGAGGAAGAACTACTATTAATCGCTTTTGAGCTAAGCGACGCAATTCAGAAATGGCTAGCATGGGATTCAAAACATGTTCTAATGTATGAGCGCAGACGACCGTGTCAAAACTATTATCATTTTCAGGTATTTGCTCTACATTTCCTTCCCTAAAGGATAAGTTTTCAAAACCATTCAAATCAATGGAAGGTAAAACAAAATCAATTCCAACTACATTTAGTTCTTTGTTTTTTGCTAGTTGTTTACATAAATATCCTCTACCTGATGCTATATCTAAAACAGAATTACCTTTGATGTGAGATAAGATGAAATCAACACTTTCTTTATTCAGGTCGGTTTCTCGCTGAATGTGCCCGTCGGCTGTTTTTTCATAAATATCTGCTAGTTCCTTTTGAGTCATGTATGGAGACTGTTCCTTAAAATGAATAAAATAAGGAGCACTTTTTTTAAAAAACAATTTAAAGACAGGAGCCATGAACCATTTGGAATCCCTGAGAATAGGTGGGATATATTGATCTAAAATGTAATTGATTTTGGTTGTTATATTTCGAGAAAGTTTCATTCTTCTTCTTCTTTAAGGTAAATAGGACGATTTTTTATCTCTTCGAAAATGATAGAAATATATTTGCCTAATAGTCCTACCAGGAAAAATAGGACAGCAAAAAGAATCGTAATTAGCACAACGATGGTCGTGTATCCGCTAAGAGGGTTTCCAGAGAAATACATTATTACCGAGTAAATTGACATGAGAATAGAAAACCCGGCTAAAAGTACAGATAAATACAACCCAATTAAAAGAGGTTTTTTAGACAAGGAGGTGACCGCATCTAAAGAAAGAATTATGAGGGAGAATAAATTGTATTTACTTTCTCCAGCATTGCGAACGGGTGCTTCAAAAGGTAAGATTGTGGTAGGGAAACCAAGGGATTGAACGGTCCCTCGCATAAACCGGTTTCGTTCTTTATATCTTTCGCAAAGAATTTGTCTAATTTGCTCATCTACCATAAAAAAATCGCTCACAAGTGGATTTATCCTTACTTCACTTATACTTTTAAGAACTTGGTAAAACCTCTTTGTAAGAAAGGTTTTTATCGGGGAGTCTGCTTCATTTTTTCGGCGCTCCATGAGAACTATTTTCGCCCCTTTTTCCCATTCATCAATGATTTTAGGTATCAAATGTGGTGGATGCTGCATGTCTGCATCCATACAGATATGAATATCACCCTTTGCATGCTCAAATCCAGCATACATTGCGGCTTCATGTCCAAAATTACGCGAAAAATTAATGATTTGCTTAGTCAAATGAGGAGATGACAAGGATCGCAATATAAATATTGATTCATCGCTGCTCCCATCATTGACAAAAACCACCTCTATATCATAAGGAATAGTCAAACTGATCTTTTCAATGGACTGCCACAGAAGATTTAGGTTTTCCTCTTCATTATAAACAGATATTACGAGGCTAATTCGAGCTTGACTCATTTAATGCTTCATATTTTAAAGTCAAAGGTATTAATATGTTTGTTATTTGACATGATTATAGAGTATTCGGCTCAATAAAAAAGTTGAAATGGTAAAATGAAACCCACTTAATAGAGGGGTAGAAACTAGAATTTTGGAAATAAATAGGTCAACGAAAGTTATAAATAACTAGATTAGCACTTTATAAGTGGTAGTATGGAGCTAGACCAGGATTTTGCAAGGCAGATGATAGACCAAAATACAACTGTCAAAAATAATAGCTTAATTATACCGAGAGAAAAGAATTTTAATGGGGATTTATAAATTTATCAGGTTTCGAAAACCCCTTAAAACAGAGGTTCAATTTGTCTTCTCAGAAAGTCGAAACGCAAATTTGTGTTGTCTGTCGAGTTTGGTATCGCGGTACAATTATTATTTTTACAAGGTCATCATTACTCTCTTTTAGGAGCAAATCAAATAACCCCTAAGACTAGATTCGCACGTGAGTCAGAGCTTAGTTTTATGATGTTATTAATCAAGATTTATTAATATGGGTTTCTCTATATGCTAAACAGACGGCTAGTCACTACCCGACGAAAAAAGGAAAAGTGTGATGGGTTTTATGAGAAAGATGATCTGAAGGCGAGTTCTTCCCTTTTGATTGGGACCCACTTTTTGTCGATCCCGTTAATTCATGGTTTACATATAGCCTTCATCGGCAAAGGAAAAATATCTATCTCCCGCGATGATAATATGGTCCAAAACTCGAATATCAAGTAACTTCCCGGCTTTCCCTGCTTTTTTTGTGATGTTGATATCGGCATTGCTGGGCTTATTATTGCCAGAAGGGTGATTGTGCACCAGAATAAGTGCGCTGACGTTGTGTTGCAAGGCTTTGTTAAAGATGATTCTCGAGTCTACGACTGTCCCGGAAATACCTCCCTGCGAGATGCATTCCTGAGCCACTATTTTATTGGCCTGATTGAGAAAAAGAACCCAAAATTCTTCCCGGTGCAGATCACGGAGCACCGGCCCCATCACTTTCACAACATCAGTACTGCTTTTTATTTGCGGTTTGACTGCAAAAGTGGATACTTCTCTTCGCCTGGCGAGCTCCATAGCTGCACTTAAAGTAATAGCTTTAGCCGGACCGATGCCTTTGAATTGAGTGAAATCGGCCAAAGTGAGACGGCTGAGTTCGGCGAGGTTTCCATCTACTGACTGTAGAATTTCCCGTGCGAGTTGAACGACATTTTGGCCTTGACTTCCCGAGCCCAAAAGGAGAGCGAGTAATTCTGCATCTGAGCAGGCGCGCGGTCCATTTTGACTAAGTTTTTCTCGTGGCCGCTCCTCCTTGGCCCAGGATTTTATAGATTGCGTACTGTAATTCACGATATTGATTTACTAATGAGTGTACACCATCGTGGAAAATGTTCCAATAGTTACCGTGCATTCCCCGTAAGCGCTGCGGAATGGGTGACGACCGGAGGGAGGAAGACCGATCCGCCGGCTGGCGGAGAAGGGCCGAGCGAATAGAGAGCCCTGTAGCATAGCGACCGGCCCCAAATCATTGGGGCCGGATACGGCCTAAAGCAATATAGATATCAAAAATAGATTTACCGTTTCGGCAAGGCTTGCTCTAAATCTTCTATCAGGTCATCAACATGTTCGATGCCAATACTCAATCTGATCATGCTATCAGTAAGGCCTATGGCTAAGCGCTCATTGCGTGGTATGGCTGCATGGGTCATGGTAGGTGGATGGCCAATGAGACTTTCTACCCCGCCCAGTGACTCTGCCAGAGCGAAGTACTGAGTGTTTTTCAAAATATGGTTTGCAGCTTCAACCGTATCTTCTTTCAGGTCGAAGGAGACCATGCCCCCAAAGTCTCGCATTTGGTTCTTTGCCACTTCATGGTTGGGGTGGTCGGTAAAACCCGGGTACAGCACTTGATGTATTGCAGGATTATCCCGTAGCATGTGTGCAATAGCTCGGGCATTTTCGCAAGAGCGCTGCACGCGCAGATGAAGGGTTTTGATTCCTCGGAGGGCAAGGAAACAATCCTGGGGTCCGGGTATGGCTCCAACTGCATTTTGGATGTATTTCAAGGCTTCAAAGTCGGCTTTATGCTTACAAACTACAAGGCCTAAAACGAGGTCGGAGTGACCGCCGATGTATTTTGTGGCTGAATGCATGACCATATCTGCACCCAGATCCAGGGGTGTTTGGAGATACGGGGAGGCAAAGGTATTATCGACGCAAGTTTTAATGCCTTTCTTTTTGGCTTCGTCACAAATGCCCTTTATATCAATAATTTTGAGTGTGGGATTTGTCGGCGTTTCAATCCAAATGAGTTTTGTGTTTTCGCTAATTTCCTTCCCCACATTTTCTGCTTTATCCATAGAAATAAAGCGCGAATGAATACCGAGCGGTTCAAAAATGGTTCGCATCAATCGGTAGGATCCACCATACAAATCGTTAGTGGAAAGGACTTCATCTCCGGGTTTTAAAAGTTTGAGGATGGCATCTATTCCGGCTAATCCGCTTCCAAAGGCGATAGCGCCATAGCCATTTTCGAGTTGAGCTACATTCTTTTCAAGTGTTTCTCGCGTTGGATTTTGAGAGCGGGAATATTCGAATCCTTTGTGTTGGCCGGGAGCGTCCTGCACATAAGTCGAAGTCTGATAAATGGGAGTCATAATGGCTCCTGTAGCGGAGTCCGGTGTGATTCCTGCGTGAATGGTTTTAGTTTCAAACTTCATTGGAAATCGGTTTCATCTGGTCGAAGCCATTCTTAGAACTTATTTTCCTTCTATGAGATTTAAGGCTGCCGCATGGATATGCTGCGGGCTAAGGCCATATTTTTCAAGAAGCTCTGCAGGTTTGCCGCTCTCTCCAAAGGTGTCTTCTGTCGCGACGAACTTCATTGGAGTAGGATGATTTATGGCAAGATATTGGGCAGCCATGTCCCCCAGACCTCCAAAACGGTTGTGTTCTTCTACACTGACGAGTGCATTTGTCTTTTTCACTGAATCGAGAAGCAGTTCGTGGTCGAAAGGCTTGATGGTATGAAAGTTTAGAACTTCAGCATCTATGCCCTCTTTTTCGAGACTTCGGGCTGCTTCCAGTGCAAACCACGTCATGTGCCCGGTAGCGAGCAGAGTGACATCGGATCCCTTTTTCAACCTTTGGCCTTTTCCGATTTCGAAGGGCATATCCTTAGGGATAAAGACAGGCCATCCCGGCCGTCCAAAGCGCAGGTAAACAGGGCCCTCATGCTCGGCAATAGCTATTGTCGCCGCTTTCGTTTGTTGATAATCACAGGGGTTGATGACAGTCATGCCGGGCAGCATTTTCATCATACCTATATCTTCGAGAATTTGGTGTGTGGCTCCATCTTCGCCAAGTGTGAGTCCGGCGTGAGAGGCACAAATTTTCACATTTTTATTGGAATAGGCGATGGATTGTCGGATTTGATCATAAACGCGCCCTGTGGAAAAGTTGGCAAAGGTACCCGTAAAGGGGATTTTGCCAGCGGTAGCCAATCCGGCAGCGATTCCCATCATATTGGCTTCGGCAATGCCGACCTGGATAAAGCGATCAGGGAAGTCTTTTTTGAATGCCTGCATTTTGAGTGAGCCCAACAAGTCGGCGCAAAGAGCCACGACTTGATCATTGGACTTGCCAATTTCGTGAAGGCCGGCACCAAAGCCATCTCGGGTTGCCTTTTTATCGTAAGGTTGAAAAATATCCCAGCTCATATTTTATTTCTTATCGGTTAAAGAATAATCGCCTAAAGTCTCGGGCAATTGGTTGAGTGCACTCTGCAATTGCTCGTCATTCGGAGCAATACCGTGCCATTCATGTGTTCCAGCCATAAAGTCTACCCCGGCACCCATTTCTGTTTTCATGAGTAGGACCTGAGGTTTGCCTTTCCCTGTATTTTCTTTGGCTTTTTGGAGGGTTTGAATGAGTTCGCTCATGTTGTTTCCGTCAAAAACGGTTGTTTGCCAACCAAAGGCTTGCCATTTGGCTTCCAGGTCGCCCAAACTGATAACATCCTCATTTGCACCATCAATTTGTTGGCCATTCCAATCTACAGTAAGTATGAGATTGTCAATATTATAATGTGGCGCAAACATAGCGGCTTCCCAAATTTGTCCTTCCTGTAGTTCGCCATCTCCTGTCAGTGCCCAAATCAGGCTGTCATCATTATCGAGACGTTTTGCAAGTGCGGCTCCAATAGCAACACTTAGTCCCTGACCTAAGGATCCGGAGGCAATGCGGACACCGGGGAGACCTTCGTGGGTAGTGGGGTGCCCCTGTAATCGAGAATTGATCATACGAAAACTAGCCAACTCGTTGACGGGGAAGTATCCGGATCTCGCAAGAGTGGAGTACCACACAGGGGAAATATGTCCGTTGGAGAGAAAAAACATATCCTCATTTTTGCCGTCCATTTGGAATTTGGGGTTGTGATCCATTATTTCGAAATAGAGGGCTGTGAAGAAGTCGGCACAACCCAGAGAACCTCCGGGGTGGCCGGATTGTGCTCGGTGGACCATACGAACGATGTCTCTGCGAATTTGGGAAGCGGTTTGTTCTAATTGATTAATATCGGGCATGGTTTGATTAAGTTTGGGCGTAAAAATAAAAAAAAGGCAATCCGCAGATGAGCAGATTGCCTTTAATTATTCCATTAAAAATGGATTAGTTTACTGCTTCGGACAAGCCTTTTCCAGCTTTGAACTTCGCTACATTGCGCGCTTTAATTTGGATTTCTTCTCCTGTTTGAGGGTTTCTTCCTTTTCTAGCTGCACGCTTAGAAACAGAAAAAGTACCGAATCCTGGGATAGATACTTTATCACCGCCCTTAAGGCTTTTTTGAACTGTGTTCAAAGTCGCTTCTAAAGCTTTTCCTGCATCTGCTTTTGTCAAATCAGCATGCTTTGCAATGCTGTCGATTAATTCTCCTTTGTTCATTCGTTTAGTATTTTAGTTGTAAATTCAATTCGATGCAAAAGTGGAGTTTAGATTTGACTTTACAAACTTTTTTGGGGTTTATTTTCGCTAAAAACCTTATCCGTTAAGGGTTTTGGCTTTTTTACCCCATTTTTTTGTATCTTTAAGGTCTTGTAAGTCAGAGTAATATAAAAAGAAAAAACCATTTTATGATTCGTGATATATTTTGGAAGAGAAAGCAGTTACTTTTCTTGTTTTTACTGGGTTTTGGCTTGATTTTAGGGACGACAAGCACATCTTGTTCACCTAAGTCGGGATGTAAAGCCACAGAAAACATGGGGCCTCCGGTAGATAAAGATGGAGGTTTATCCCGAAAAAAAGGTCGTACAAAGTTATTTAAGGACTAGTTTTTTTCGCTTGCGCTTGGATATATTGTGCAATGGCATTGGTCCACCAAAGGAAAAGAAATAAGAATAATCCCGGAAATACGACCAGCCACCAAGCCTGGAAATATTGTCTTGCATCGCTAAGTAGGCGTCCCCATGATTGGGTTTCTACACCCAGGCCAAATCCCAGGAAGGTAAGCGTAGCTTCAATACTTACGGACCCTGCGACTGCGAATGCTGCGTGCACACTGATGGGGATGATAATCAAATTGACTAATTGAGTCCGAATGATCCAGAAGTCTGACATTTTTAGTCCCCGCAAACTCATAATCCACGGGCTATGGGCCCATGGAGTCATTTCTGACCGGACCAACCTTGCAAAGGTGGGCCATCTAAAAAAGGCTATAAGTAAAGATAGGGTCCAGATATTCCAAGTCTGTACCGTGGCAGACCAAGCGAGCAGAACAAAAAGGGCCGGTAAGCTATCGAAAAGCTCTATAGTCTTAGTAACAAATTGATTTATGGGTATCCGGGTGCCTGATGTTGATTTTGCAGAGAAAAAAAATAGTCCGAAAAGTAGGGCCATTAAGATAGCTCCCCAAATTGCAGGGACTACAGCATAATAAATTAGATAAATTATGGCCATGGACAAAATAAGGAAAGGAGCCCAAACAAAATAAGGTATTCTAAGGCGGTTATCGCTATAATAGGCAGCGAGGCCACCTAAAATAATTCCTGTGAGCATAGCGAAAAAGACGCTGATGATACCGATAAGGAGGGCATACCGTGTCCCGTAGATAATTCCGGCCAGAACATCCCGGGATTGACTGTCTGTGCCTAGCCAATGCGTACCTGAGCCCTCAGAACTCAAGGGTGTGGATAGGTATTTACTTTCCTGAGATAGGGTTTGAGCATCGAAGCGAAAGAGGGGCTGAATTATAGCTTCGGATTCTTTTGGGGTTTGGTGTTGTTGTCTTCCGGGCCATTCCGCGCATGTCCCGCACTTCCATTCCCCTTTATAAGTATAGAGAATAGGGTCATCATTGGCAATAAACTCTGCACCCATAGCCAGAAATAAAAATAAAATGCCGATTCCAGTAAGTAGTTTCTTTTTCATTCCTATGGGTCTGTCCATTTCATACGCGGATCTAAATATCGACTCCATTGATCAGCTCCCCATCTGCCCAGCCATGCAAAAAAACCTATGATGAGGATGACATTAAAAACTACGGGCCAGTCCTGTTCCTGAAGTGACCACCATATAAGTCGCCCCATTCCTGGAATATTAAACAGAACCTCAATGATCAACGAACCTGAGACGAGTGCGGGAAAAGCAGCTCCAAGTAATGTAATTATGGGTATAATGGCATTCGGAAGGGCATAGGAGAAAAGGAGTTTTCGCTGGGGAATCCCTCGGTGTTGGGCTAATTGGATATAGGGTTTGCTCCATTCACTTCTGAGTTTATCTTCAAACATTCGGCTTAGATATCCAAAGCTGCTCAGCCATATGCAAAGGAGCGGAAGCAAATAGTGAGAGTAATCGAGTTTACTTTCCATACCTGAGGATAATGGGAATATGCCGGTGGGTTGCGTGAGAAAAGCAATGGCCAGAGCCGAAAGCCAAAATAAAGGCATGACGTATAAAAAATAAGCGATTTGACGACTGATCTGAACTCCAGGCCGGTTTTTTGACCGCACCCACCAACTTCCAAGAAGAATTGCGGTGAGGAAAAGTAAAATAATGGCTGCGCCATTTATGAAAAGAGTGTAGGGAAGGGCTGAAAAGATTTTTGATGAAACAGCTTGCCCGTCAATTCTGGAGACACCCCAATTGCCAAAAAGAAAATTTTTTCCAGCCAAGTGCCACTGGTTTTGACTGCCATGCCAATGGAGGGTAGGAAAGGTAAAACCCGCTTTGGCAGTTACCAGGGTTTCGGACTCCCTGGGTAAATTGACTCCTCCTTTTGAGGCGAGCCGGAGGTTTTGACTAAGTTCTTTTCTTGAAGAACTTTGCAATAGGTTGATCAGAAATGCGGCCTTATTTTGGGGAAGGCTGTCGAGTTGGTGAATTACTTTTTCTCTCCAAGAAAGGATGAGCTTCCCGGGGATATTATCCAATAATAGCTTACGGACTGCTTTTTGCTCACGTAGGGGTAGAATCTTGTGAGTCATCTTCGGATAATGTGAAGGTCGGATAGAAAAGTAAAATTGAGGGCGGTTCAGTTTTTGGCTTTTGCCGTATTTTATGACTTGGGTTCTTTTGTCAGCTAATGACATCTGATTGGCAAATCCAGTCTCATACGATACTCTATGTTCATCCGGAAATTGATGGCTTGCATTTTTTATAAAAAATGCGATACTGAGAATGAATATCAAACTCAATAACAGACTTCCCAGGATACTGCCTCCCTTAATTATTTTTTTGTAAATCATCGGCAGAAATTTCTACGGCATTTTCAAAATACCCGGGTTTCATAGCCGTTAGGGGTAGTTTTATATTCCTTGGCGTTACGAGAGGCTGAAGAGGTGCCGCTAAATAAAGTACGGGATAGTCTTGATTCACGAGGTTTTGGAACTTCTCGTAGTCAGGTCGGGCTTTAGACGGATCCAAATGGTTTCTTATTCGTTCAATAACCGCATCAGAGGAATCCGATCCAAAGCGGGTGTAATTACTGCCGGCTCCGCCGATATTATTTGTATGCCACGTTTGATAGGGATCATAAGGAAATGGAGAGGATCTGATTGATAAGGGGGTCATCTGGAAATCTCCGCTTTTCATTTTTTGCAAGATATTTCTGAATGAAAGGGTGGAAATTTCTATCTGTATGCCTGCCTGAGCGGCTGTCTCCTGCAATTTCAGAGCAATGGATTGGCTAAGGGAAGATCCCGTAATCAATAATTCGATTTTCAGCGAGTGCGATGTACCTTGAGCATCTCGCTTTTCACGCACTCCGGAGTTTTCTAAATCCAGCCAGCCATTCTCTTCCAGTATATCAGCGGCCTTTTGGGGATTGAAGGGAGTGGCCTGGATAGTGGAATCAAAAAAAGGTTTTGCCGGGTGAATAGGGGAGCGGGCAAGGCTTCCATACCCTTGCAGGACTTCTTCAATAAACTGATCCACGTCTATCAGATGAGCCAAAGCGCGGCGTACCGACCGATCCTGAAGAACCTTATCTTTTGTATTTAAGAGGATGACATATTGATTCAAAACATTAGAAAAATGTACGTTAAATTCTTGAGCCAGAGCCTCAGTTTCAATAAATTCTTTTACCTGAAGAGGACTCAGATCACTTATGATATCAAGCTGGCCGGATTTCAATAACTGAATGGCTGTAGATTCGTCTGGAATGATCTGATAATATATGTCTTTAGGGTGCGCTGTCAGGATGGGATTATCGATGGGGTGATTTTCTCCCCACCAGTTTTTTTTCTTTTTAAGGTGTATAAATCGTCCGGTTTCCCAGGACTCGAGAGCATAGGGGCCGCTGCCGTGTATTTTGGTGCGGCTTAGAGCAGGAGATTTCATTTTTTCGGACCACATATTGAGTCCCGCAGAGCTGGAATCTATAGATTTCAATTCCTGCAGTGTATAATTGGTCAGTTGGTTGTCCGGGTCATATTGATAAGCCGGCATTATATTTAACCCTCCGGTAGCGGGTAGAGCAAGAATATAAGATTGGCTTAAGTGAAAAGAAAAGGAAAGGGAGTCGTCTGGATAAAACGAAATGGAATCTACACCGTCAAAGTAAGCTCTCAGGTTACTTTCCTCCATTCCCGGCGCAAATATAGATTTCAATGTAAAGTCTACATCTTTTACAGTAATAGCGGATTGATCAGGCCAGCGAAGATTATTTCGCAAAGTGAAATCAATTTGCATCCCTCCATCCTCTTTTTCTTTTATATCTGGATACTTTTCTATTAGGATAGGTTGAAGTGAAAAATTGTCTGGGTGGGGAGCCATTAAAGGGAGAAATATTCGAGACTCGATTTGCTGACTTATACCTGTTTTGGATAGTATGGGGTGGAGTCGGTCAGGTTCCTCTTGAATGCGAACGCGGATTGATTCTACCTGAGCGGATTCTTTATCCTCAGTAGTGCAGGATAGAAATCCAAACAGAAGTATTGCCAAAAGTAAGCTGGATTGAAATGAATTCCTCATTTCCTAAAATTACTTATTTTATTTGGTAACGAAAAGTTTTTAGTTCAGCTCTTCTCTGCAATTGTTACCTTAAAAAAAGAAAACGGAGGGCTATAAACTCGACGGAATTTTCGAACTAAAAGGTATTTGAAGAAGTTATATTTATATGAAAGGAAAAAGGATCATAATAGCGGGAGGAAGTGGAATGATTGGGAGTGCATTAACCACGTATTTATTAAACCGAGGCCATAAAGTGGAGTGGCTGAGCCATTCCGGAAGTTCAGGGCCTGTCCCCGTTCATGCCTGGAATCCGGCTCAGGGAGATCTGCCCTCAACAGCCATCCGTTCTGCGGATGTAATTGTGAATCTAGCTGGCGCCGGCATAGCAGATAAACGTTGGACTACATCTCGAAAAGAGGTTCTTCGGTCATCGCGCGTGGATGGTAATATTGCACTAGCCCAGCTTTTGGAAGAAGATGCGGGTAAGGTAAAGTCATTTATTTCTTCTGCTGCTATGGGAATTTATGGAAACAGAGGTCATGATTGGTGTAAAGAGGATGACAATATTGAGGGAAATGATTTTTTAGTTGAAATATGCAGAGATTGGGAAAAATCCATTCGTAAAGTCGCATCCGTTGGTTTGCGTGCGGTTTGGCTTCGCATTAGTGTGGTTTTATCAATGGAGGGAGGAGCTTTACCTAAAATTGAAGGCCCTATGAAATACGGTGTGGCAAATTACTTCGGGTCGGGTAGGCAATTTTATTCCTGGATTCATATTCAGGATGTTGTTCGGATGTTTGCTTATGCAATTGATTCTGAGGATATGAATGGGGCCTATAATGCGGCGGCCCCAAAACCTCTTCCCATGAAAGAATGGATAAGCGAATTAGTGGAAGTGTACCCAAAAAGCCCCTGGATCGTTCCCGTTCCCTCCTTTGCTTTGCGTATTGGCTTAGGAGAAATGGCTGATGTACTTTTAAATAGTGTCAGACTGGATATTCAAAAGCTTCAACAGACGGGCTTTACATTTGAATATCCCACTCTTACGGAGGCCGGGAGAGAACTATTTGACTAAGTGTTTTGCTCTATTTTTGGGAAAGCCTTAATTTTCGAACTCTACGAATTGGGAAGGATCTAAAGATCGCCCTTTATACCAAAGTTCAAAATGAAGGTGCGGCCCGCTGGTCAGGTGCCCCGTATTGCCAATAATAGCGATAGCTTCACCGGCAGAAACGGATTCCCCTGTTTTTTTTAATAGAGCGGAATTGTGCTTGTAGTATGAGATTAGGTTGTCCTCGTGCTGAATTCCAATAGTATATCCGGTTTCCATGGTCCAATCTGCAGAAATAACGATACCATTATCTACCGATTTTATGGGACTTAGTGCAGGGGCAAGAATATCAATTCCATAATGTTCTTTCGCACTTTGAAAAGGGGCACTAATGACTCCTTTAAGTGGAGCTATTAAGGTTCGCCCTTCTAAAGTTTTTACGTTCGATCGGGTACCTTTCATTACTCTCGGTAGGGCCAGTCCACTATTTGTAGGTGGAGATACTTTTTTCCGTAATAGTTCATCTTCCTCTATGCGAGCCACGATGGAAGAGGCATTAACAGAATCGCGATTACCCATTGAGACCGTATCATTATCCAATAAGTGGTCACCGCTAAGCAAGTTTTGCATTTTTTGAATGTAGACGGTGTTTTCCTCAGCTTCCCTTTCTAGCCGCTGTACTGTTGTGAGGAGATCAATATACACTCTATTCTCTTTTATGTCTGCATATCCAGGAATAGCTCTTTTTATCGGTGTAAAGCTAATCAAAGCTGTGGTTGCAATTACCGTAAGAATAATGGCCAAAAAGCAAAGAAGGATAAACTGAAGTAAAGAAAATCGAAGCGTCTTTATTTTTTCAAGATTTTCATCCCGAAGTAAAATCAGACGGAATTTTTCTAACCACTTATTATTTCCTTTAGTTTTGTCCATAAATACACGAAGAGAATTTTAGAGGGGAGTTTCAGACATACTTTCTGTGACTAGTCAAATAAAAAGTAATATCTTTACACCCTGAAACAAATGTAATACTTTTTGAATTCAATTTTTCGTTTACCATTCCTAGGAGAATCAAAATCTTGATCTATAGCGGCACGACTACTCAAAAAACAAATAACGAAATAATATCCAACTCAAGTCTGTTATAGTTACAGTTTGATTAAAAACCATTGTTTGATGCGTGCTCTATCAATACTAATCTTAATATTATCTCTGATCCTGGGGTCCTTTTCTTGTACTACTACAAAGCGAAAAGGAGAGGTTTCCAAGATCAAAAAATTCTATCACAATACGACGGCAAAATACAATGGGTATTTTAATGCAAACGAATTGATAGATGAGTCTTTAACTCAATTGGAAAATAGTTATGAGGATAATTATAACCAATTGATTCCTATTTATAAATGGACGGCAGCTCCCCAAATTGAACGGCAATATTCCACGCTGGATACAGCAATAAAAAAGGTTTCAGTTGTAGTTTCCCTGCATACCGAAGCCAAGTGGACAGATGATTGCTACTTGCTGGCGGGAAAGGCACATTATATCAAACGGGATTATGAGGAGGCGGAGCGCACACTTGAGTATTTAGTCAATGAATTCGACCCGACAAATCCATCCAGTCGCTTTTGGGAGTTCCGCCAGGATGAAATTCGAAAAGAAAAGCGGGAAGAGAAAAAGGAGGCACGAAAGAAACGACGAGAAAAGAAAAAGGCAGAGAAAAAGGCAAGAGAGCAAGAACGAAAGGAACGAAAAAAGGAGCGAAAGCGGAGAAAAAGAGCTCGGAAGAAAGGAAAAAGAGTTGAGCGATCGAAGACTCCGAAAGAGAAAGAGAATGAAGAGCTTGCTCAGTTAAGCGAAAAGGTGGAGTCAGATAAAGATGAGGTACGTAACGCACTGTATGAACCCTCATTTGATTCTGATGAGTATACGAAGTGGGGGCATGAGCCCGCTTTCAAAGAAGGGCAACTGTGGCTGGCCAGGACGTACATTGCACGTGATAATTTTAATGCAGCTAAGAATTTATTAAAGCGGTTGCTGTATGATGAGAAGCTCGACCGAGATATTGTTGAACTCACGCACAGCTCGATGGCTGAAATGTTTCTGGAGCAGCGAGAGTATGGTTTAGCTATTCCCCATCTTGAAGATGCGCTTAATGTGGGTGGAAACAGGAACCAGAATGCGCGCTACGCCTATTTATTAGGTCAACTTTATCAATTGACCGGAAATACGAGAAAATCGGGCGAATATTATCAGGAAGCTGGGAAATTAAGTAATCGTTACGAAATGGAGTTTGCCGCCAAGGTGAATCAAATCCTGAATGAATACTTTAATGGCATGGAAACTCGGCCTGACAGTTACGATCGAATTGATAAAATGTTGTCTGATTCCAAAAACTACGAATATGCCGACCAGCTTTATTATGCAAAAGCTCAAATAGCCAAACAGGCCGGCGATATGGATGAGGCTCGCGCATTTTTAGCAAAGGCTTTGGAGAATAATACCGGAAATAAAACCATCGTTCTTGAAGCTTACTATACTTTGGGCTCCTACTATTTTGAAATAGATGATTTTCGGGAAGCAAAGTTGTATCACGATAGCATAATGCAAGTCATACCTAAATCTGACCCCAGATATGTCATGACGAGGAAAAGACATAAGAGCTTAGAAATTATTGACGAGCAGCAGCAGATTATCGCTCTAAATGATTCTTCATTGATCATTGCTGAAATGACAGTCTCAGAGCGGGCAGCTTTAATAGAAAAGCGAAGAGCACAGCAGCAAAAAGAAAAGGAGCGGCAAGAACAGGCGAAAGCTGAAAGCTCGCAAGCTGTGAAGCCGGGCAGTACAGGTCCAGTTGCCGGAAGTAAGCCTTCTTCGTTCTTTGCCTATGACCAACAGAAAGTACAAAGGGGACTATTCGATTTCCAACGAACCTGGGGCGATAGAGACCTGCAGGATGATTGGCGGCGACGAAATTCCCAATCTGAAAGTAAGGAAGGGAAAAACGAAACGGATCTGGCTCTCGAAAACAGTAAAGAATCCCCTGCCTTAAAGGACGGAAAGTTGGCAGATGAGGAACTTCTGGGGGACTTCCCCAAAACGCAGGTTGAAAAGGCGGCTGTGCGTCAGGAATTGGTGGATGCGATGTATACGCTGGCCGTCACCTACAGAGAGCGTTTACAACGTTCTGATTTAGCTGTTAATTTACTGGAGGATTTAGTCCGACGGTTTCCTCGATCTACGAAGGAAATTGAGGCTCTTTATTCTTTGATACTGGCCTATCGCGATATAGGGAATAAAGAAAAGGAAGAAGAATACCGTTCTATGCTTGTAAATCGATATCCACAATCCAAATTTGCTCGAATCGTACAGGATCCTGATTTTATTAATGAACTTCAGCAGGAGGAGCAGAAATTGGAAAACCACTATCGCAAAGCATACTTATCGTTTGAGAGTGGCAATTACGAAAGAGCCCGAAGCTTATCTGAACAGGGTCTCCGAATGAATGTCACCGATGAGAGCTACATGCCTAAGTTTATGATGATAAAGGCGATGACCGCCGGAAAAGTAGAGGGAAGAGAAGCCTATACCCGAGAATTAACCGAACTAGTTAAAACTTATGAACGGTCTGATGAAGCGGCACGGGCTCGTGAAATTATCCGATTCCTGGGTGGCTCTGGAACAGCCTTTGTCCAAACCGAGGGTCAGATGGGGGATTTCAAGCTTGAAAACGATAAGTTACATTATGTGCTTGCCGTTTTATACAATAGCCGTGATCTGGATATGAATCAATGTAAAATAAGCGTATCCGATTTCAATAGAGAATATTATGATCTCAAGAAGCTCGCTGTATCTAATATATTTTTGGACTTAAATTCTGGCATTCCTCTCATAATTGTCCGAAGTTTTGAAAACAAATCGGATGCGATGAAATACTATCAGACGGTCAAACAGGAGAGCGAAAACTTTTTACCGGAAAAAGCTAAATATGACTTATTTGCAGCTACACAACGAAATTATCGGGTGATTCTCAAACAACGAACCATTGAAGGGTATCGGCCTTTCTTTGAAGAGTACTATCTACGCACGGACTGATATTCATGAGTCCAGGATGGCAAATTAAAGGATAGGAAATAATTAATCAGCATCTGCTGCATCTGTTTCTAGCGCTGACGTCTCTACTAGAGTTTGGTTTTTATCCACCGTGTCATTGTCGCTGATATGTACTTTATCCACGACACCTTCTTGAGTACTTTTGATTACATTTTCCATTTTCATGGCCTCTAAGATCAGAAGGTCCTGTCCCGCTTCCACTTTTTCACCTTCCTTGATGAGGACAGAGAGAACTTTTCCGGGCATGGGAGCTTGAATAATTTCTCCATCGCCTGCGTTTAATTCATTAATCCCAAGTGCTTTTATTTTACGCTCTAAAGGGGTTTCAACCTGAACATGGTGGACACTTCCATTCACTCTCAGATGAATTTGCCCTTTTTCAAACCGGACCTGATCCACCTCGATATGATAGTTTTTATCCTGAAAAATGAGGTGGTAAGTATTCGGGCCTACCTCCACTAAATCAAATTCTTTCAAATCTGCACCATTCAGCTCAAATTCACTCCTTTCATTGACAGTCAAATGGTATAAAAAGTCAGCTGTAGCCATATTTATTTAGTTTTTGCCGTGCGGCCTATCCGAATTAGAGCCCAGGCTTCAAAAATGGTAAAATAAAGATACATCAAAAAAAACGGAAGTACGAACCACTTATCCGGATCCGCGTATAGCCTAACGTAAATCACCACAAGAAAAATGGAGATCATCATTTTGAAAGTCATGATTGACAATACTGAAGTTCCAAACAATCCCGGATCTCTATGATTATTCGTTTTTAAGCCAATAGCTATTCCCATGACGGCAAATACCAAAAAGGACAAAAGACAAATTCCGTAAAATAGGAGATGAGGCGAAAATATGGGGTTTGAGGCAGCAATCCATAAGGTGATAAGCGCTAATAATAGAGTGATACCCAATCCGTAAGCGTAATAGCGTATATTCATGACCTGATGAGTTCAATAATGACCTTGGTCAAATACAGAAGGGTGAAAAATGCAACCATAATACCTGTCCAAATGGAGTTTTCGGTTGCAAAATATCGATCTAAAAGACTTCCGATGAGATATCCCAGAAGGGCAGCCCCAACAAATGAGAAGGCAATATTGGAATAAGTGGCAAAAGCTCGAAACTTATCCGGCAGCTTTTTCTTGTTTTCCGGTTGATTTTCCTTTTTGTTTTCCATCGCCTGACTTCTGCTGAGCATCCTCGTTCATAGAGCACTGGCCATTTATTATGGCACCGTTTTCCACAATTAGCTTTTTTGTGTAAATGTCTCCTGTAATCTGCGCATTGGATTTTAAGGTTAAAATCCCGGAAATCGAAATATCACCTTGAATTTCCCCTTCAATAATGGCTTCTTTACTGTCGATATTGCCTAATACATAGCCCTTTTCTCCAAGGAGTAAGCGGGCTTTACAGCTTAAGTCCCCTTCGAGCTTACCATCTATGCGGGTATCACTTTGGGATTGAATATTGCCAGTAATGACTGTTCCTTCAACGATGATATTCGTCCCTGAAGCTCCAGCTGAGCTATTCTTTTTAGCTGAGCCGTTTTCCTTACTTCCAAACATGTAGTTACCTTTCCTTAGTAGATGTTAAAATACTGGGCAGTAGACGCCTCGTCTTTCCGGTCCGCAAATGGTATAAATCATGGAAAACTCAAAGGCTCCATTTCCGTTAGCACCTGTACGAAGAGGGGATACGTTTACATCATAGCTAAAACCGAAGTCAAAGCTATTGTACTGAAATCGTGTAGATAAAATAATGGCATCAGCTCCAAGAGAGTAATCTTCGATCATTTCTGAGCTCCATTGGTATTGATTCACTAAACGAACCCATGCTCCAAATTGGAAAGATTGATTATCATAACGCGAGCTCCCAAGTTGAAATCTCATCGAGGTTCCACCGTTTAGCTGCCATGAAGGTCCTTGAAAAAAGGTAACAAGTCCCGGGATTAAGCTCGTGTTTCGACTAATGGGGAATTCACCACCTGCGTGCAAGGTATAACGGCTATATAGAAATACTTCCTGGTCCTCGGTAAAGGACTGATTGGGGCTATTGATATGGTGATAAGCACCTCCGGCATAGAAGGAACGATTGTCGCCCCAATTACTAAACCAAAGAATACCTGCCGACAGGTCACCGAATAAGAAATTGTTTCGCTCAAAGTTACCTTCTTCACCACTGGCAATGGATTCGTTAAACACGCCATTTATATTTTGATTTCCGTAGCGCGCATTCGCGAAGTCAATACTTCGTTGGGCTAATCCGCCATCGACACCTACCACAAGGTAGTGGGCTTGAGTTCGGCCGCCACCTAAGTACTTAGAAAAGGATCCGCTGATTCTTCCCTGCAAAGTGCTAAAACTCACCTCGCCGGCACGGTCGCCCCAAAAGGTGGCGCCTACACCAAAATAATCTCTTCGAAACGCAGTAAATTTTTGGTCATACGAAACCGAATACGTATTAAATGCATTCGCTCTAAGCACGGATGCCCATTGGTTTCTGTAGTTAGCTACGAACCGAACATTGCAATTCATGACCCCGGTCATGGCGGGATTGAGATTCAATGGCGATTGATAAAACTGGGAAAAGTGAATGTCCTGACCAAAGGACGTGCTTGCCCAGCCTAAAAATAAGGTTGACAGGATAAGGAAATGTCGAATTCTTTTCATCTGCTTGGTATTCTTCATGTGTTTCAGTGACAATATACGAACCATAATGACTTTTTAGAAAAACTCCTTAAAAAAAAGGTGATTATTTCACCCAGCTTGCATATTACTTTAAAGAGTTTTTCTTTTTATTATTGTTTAAAAGAGATCATTAAGGCGGGTTTCGCTGCCTCGAATTCATAAAGTTATACAATATTTGCAATTATCTGCATGGAATCCTATAAAATAATCTTTGATGAAGTGGTCTATTGATTTTGAACCCGCAAGACCTGACTTTTCCATAGCGGGTGCTTCCTCGATATACTTAGCGGGGAGTTGCTTTGCCACAGCGTGGGCTCGTCGATTGAAGAATATTCAATGGCCAGCTGTTTACCATCCTTTGCATATAACCTATCAACCGCAGGCTTTACTAAAACAACTCAAATACATTATCGGAGATCAACAGGTCCTCGACGATCATTGGGTGGAAGTGCAGGGTAGCTGGCGACATTTGGATATACACTCCAAATTATCTCATTCTGAAAAAGCTTCTGCAGTTGATAGATTGGAAGCGGCTAGGGAAAGAGCCTTTCTTTCGCTTCAGCAGGCCGAATACGTAATTATTACCTTGGGTACCTCACGAAGTTTCACCTATTTGCCCACAGGGAACCGGATCGCCAATTGTCAAAAAGTCGCTCAATCTTTTTTTCGTGTGGAATCAGAACCACTGGCTGATATTTGCCAGCAACTTATTCAAATTCAATCCATTCTCAAATCACTTCCTCGCTTCCGTCAAGCCATATGGACGGTGAGCCCTGTCCGCCATTTGCGCTCGGGAATTATCGAGAATCAGCGATCCAAGGCTCGGCTGATTCTGGCCATTGAGCAGCTGGTGAATACGGAATCAACTGCGCACTATTTTCCGGCTTATGAATGGCTCATCGATGTTCTACGTGATTACCGTTTTTATGACCGTGATATGGCACATCCTTCGGAAGAAGCAGTAGATTTCATCCTTCAAAAGTTTATCGAAATGTATTTTGCACCGGATGCAATGACTATGTATCATCAACTGAGGAAATATGCAAATCTGAGCCGCCACCGATCGGCACCTGCTACCGCAAAAACGCATCAACAGAAAGTGCAGGCGATGAAAGAAAAATTGCAAGCCGCATATCCCCAGCTCCATTTAGATTAGTCGCTCAGCTTTAGTAGCCGAGGTGATTTCCCACTCATCGACCGGGTTCAAATTTAAGTGAACGATACCGGGTCGCTTTCCTTTTTCCAGTGTTCCGAGCTCATCTTCAAACCCCAGTGCTATTGCCCCATTCCGTGTGCCCCAGGTCAGGAGTTGAAGGCTGGGTAAGCCGGATTTGTATCGGCGAAGTGTTTTCATTTCCTCCAAAATTGAGAGTTGCCAGTTTGAAGCTAAAGAATCCGTTCCCAGAGCCAGACAAGCATTCTGTTCTATAAATGCGTGATAATCGGGGAGTTGGTTTTCGATGTAAAGATTGGCATTGGGGCAACTTATCCAATAGATCTGATCCAGGGCCTGCTGAGCATATGCGATATCTTCTTTTTGCGTTTGCGTGTTATGCACAAATAAGGTGGGTGTCGAGCGTTGTAGCTGGGATAGCGCATACCGCAGGCTGGTCTCTCCCGTGGCCACAAACGAACTCATATCAAAACCCGCTGACTCAAAAAAGTCAATCAGACTACTTTTTCCAGTCTGAAACATACGATCCTCATCTATAAGCTCCTGATTATGAATGCTCATCCTATCGGATACTTGAATGGCCTCCATAATGCCTTGAAACAAATCAGGTGAAACGGAATAGGGCGCATGAGGGACGATCGCCTTGGCATCTCCGGGTGCCAGTTCGAGCTTGTGAAATATTTCTTTAGCCTTTCGAAAGGCTTCCCCAGTGAGTTGCTTCTGCATAAAATCAAACACTTCGATGAAGGTATAATAGCGAAGCTCAGAATTCTTTTTTTCGTGAAAACTATCCGTGACATTCGAGATGTCACCCACAGCAACAATACCGGATTCGTGCATTTCCCGATTGGCTTCTTCAATAGCTGCCAGGATCACTTCCGTCCGAGCATCACGCTGCGAGACCACCGTTTTAATAAACGGAACCAATCCTGTACCCGTGGGAATCATGCCCTTCATATGGGAAAGCTCCAAATGGCAATGCGCATTTATGAAGCCCGGCACGAGCGCTCCCGGACGATGATCGATTTCTGAAGAATCAAAGGTTCCTCGGTCCGCTATGTCCAGAATGCTCCCGGATTCGTCGGTGATAATCACCTGATTTTCTAGCCAGTATCCATCCGGAGACAGGATTCGATCAGCACTAAATATGGATTTTTTCATGGGTATGCATTTAGGTGAGCAAAGATAAAAGAAGCTCGGTGAATATGGATTTGGAAGGGAAGAAAACAGATATTGAATCCGCCTTTCATATTATTTATTTGGCCGCATCCCCCGAGGCTCCGCCGGTCAGCGGCGCTCGGGGGTCGGGTCGTCCAGGGGTTCCGTCCTCGAGGACGCCACAGGCGTCACTCCGGACCCCACCGCCATTCGGCGGTGGGCCCTTCCCACCCCTTGCGGGGCCTGCGCGCCAGCTATCAGAATGAACATGGAAAGACTTTTAAATGCTGCATTTTACGTAATTTTTGCTCCAGCTTTACCATGCGATCAGGCAGTCATAATCCAACGATTAAACACCTCAACAACTAAACGAATCAACGGCTCAACAATTAAACAACTCAACAATT
>CAZVFU010000010.1:0-42820 GCA_964626595.1 uncultured Saprospiraceae bacterium | reverse complement strand
TTTTTCCAATAACCATTTGTAGACGTTTGTAAAGGTAAATAACGGTTATAGACGTTTAGAACGGTTAGTTATCCTTTCAATGCTATGATGCATTTAGGCCTCATAAGCTTTAAATTAGTTTAATCCCTTTCACGGTTTAGACCTATAGAATGGAAGATTGCGAAATAAAAAATTTTAAAGGCAAACGGTCACAATAGTTCTTTTTCAGCTCAACTCTTTCAAAGTGGTCAAAATTCAATAGGCGGCCTTGCGGGCTGGCCGCGTGAGGTGCCTGGAGGGGCCGACCGCAGGGAGGCGTGCGAAGATGAGCCGCAGGCTCAGCAAGTACGGAGCGTCTCGAGGCCGCCTCCCTTTTTATGGGGAGGCGGCCCGAGGATAGAAGACGCGAACCCCGGAAGGGACCGACCGCCGAGGACCAAAGGGACTCGGGGGGCACGCCCAAAAAATATATATGATTGAAAATTTCAAGATGTAATCTTAGGTCAAAATTTTGATTGGGCTGCGGGGCGACAAGAGGGGATAAATTTGATGGTGAATTACCAATAGTGTAATCAATTTATTATCTTCATGGTGGAAGCAGCGTTTCTGACATGAACCTGCTCTTACCTTTAAATACAACTCTCAAAACGTATGAAGCAGCTATACCTACTTTTAATCAGTATTGGTTTCGTTTTTTCACTATCGGCGCAAAGCTATGACCTTCCCTGCGATGCAGAGACAAATCCTGTCGATGGCTGGGGAACAACCACAGAAACTCAAACTTTAAATGGAGATTTTACCGGAGTTAGCCCTTGGGTCACCGATATTGCCGGTGGGGGAATCCAGAATTTTGGAGTTGCGGGTGCCGATAGTTCCCTATTTTATAAGCTTGAGGTAGACCCCAATACGCGGTATTTGCGTATCGAGTATTTGGGAGGTACTGCAAGTGATGTGAGTATTGCCTTATTTTCTGTAGTAAGCGCAGAGTGCCCTGCTGGAACGAACTATGGAGAAAGTTTATATCAAGATCCCGACATGAATGATATGTTGGAGGAAGATCTAATTGGCGAAGGAGAGGTTATGTTTGACCTTTGTGGCTTTATCCCACCGAATTACGACAATTTGTACCTATGGCTAGCGGTCCCCGAGTTGAGTGTGGGCGATGTGGAGATTGATGTCACTCAGATGGTATCACCGTATAATAATGTGTGTGAGGACCCCGATCCGGCTCGTGCAGCGGGAGACTTGGGTACCCTGGCGTTTAATGCGGAGACGGGAGAAGGATTGGGATGTACAGCACCCGGAGGTTGGACTGCAGATCAGACGAATGAAGCCGCCTGTCCTGTGGAATTTGACTTTAATGTGACGCCTTGTTTTGATGGACATGAAGACGATCCGTCCGTATGGTACACTTTCCAAACGGGTCCGGATGTAGAGTTGATAGACCTGACAGTGGAGCATTTGGAATCCCTGGATTTGAGAGTATCTGTTTTCGAAATGGAAAATCCCTGTATGGCTGGAAATGTACTCTTTCCGCCTTCTCAAGATCAGGACGACTACTGTGATTCCGGATCTGATTTAATTGAATTTGAGGATTTGGTAGTGAAGCCGAATACGACCTATTATATTGTGGTGAGCACGCCTATCGATGAGTGGGGCGAATTTGATATCTGTTTAGAGGTATGCGAGCCTCCAGCTAATAATGAAATATGTGATGCGACCGATGTTGATTTTCCAGATTTGGGAAGTTACGATCCGGATAATCCCGTGGAAACACTGAATGGGGAAACCACGGAATGTGCGTATGGGTTTTTTCAGGATCTTGATTTGGGCTTGATGGAAGATTTCGGTTGTGGTGACGATGTAGAAAATGCGGTTTTCTACAAATTAAATGTTGATGATTATGCAACAAAACTGACGATAACTTCGGGCGGACTTTCAACAGGAGGCGCATTATCTGCTCAGGTTTTTATCATGAATACACCGCCTGACTGTGCTACAAAGACTTTTGATTACTCTATTCCGGCTAATCCCGATTTCAATGAGTGTGATTTAGCTCCGGGAGCTGATCTGGAAATTGATCTTTGTGAAATTGATAACGGGGAATACGATAATTTATATTTATGGGTAGCATCAACCCAAGAGGACGCCGGGGAATTTGATTTGGAGTTTTTCCAGGAAATCGCTCCCGAAAATGATCTTTGTGAGGATGTTACTTCTCCTGACCGAGAAGCCAGGAACCTAGGAGTGTTGGCATATAATGATGCACCGGGAGAAGGATTGGGATGTACCGAGCCTGCCGGTTGGAACGGCCCACAAACCAACCGGGGTGCATGTCCGGTGGAGTTTGATTTTGGTGTAACGCCTTGTTTTGATGGACATGAGGATGATCCGACCGTTTGGTATACTTTTGAAACCGGTCCCGATGTAGAAGAGATAGACTTGACGGTGGAGCATTTTGAGTCGGCCGATTTGCGGGTGTCAATTTTCGAAATGGAAAATCCCTGTATGGCTGGGAATGCGTTATTTCCACCATCGCAGGATAATGAGGATTATTGTGATTCAGGTTCTGACCTCATTGAGTTCGAAGACTTAACAGTTAAGCCAAATACTCAGTATTTCATAGTAGTGAGTACACCTATCGAGGAGTGGGGCGAATTTGATATCTGTTTGGAAGTATGTGAACCACCGGCCAATAATACGATTTGTGATGCAGAAGAAATCGACTTTCCCGGCCTGGGAGATTACGATCCCGATGACCCAATCGGTCCGGCCACAAACGGAACGACCGTTTGTGCTTATGGATTTTACGATGATGCCGATTTGGGAAGTTTGATTGATTTTGACTGTGGAGACGAATTTGAAAATGCGGTGTTTTATAAGCTCAATTTGGATTATTACGCTACGGAATTGACCATCACTGTAGATGGATTATCTACCGGAGGACAATTAGCAGCTCAGGTTTTCTTTTTCGATGGAACACCGGATTGTGTGGCTAGAGGTTTTAATGCGAACATAACTGTTCCTGCGAGTGATGAGTTTGAGGAATGTGATTTCGCGGGGGGTGTAGAATGGGAGATGGATTTATGCGAGATCGACAATGAGGATTATGAGAATATGTATTTGTGGATAGCCACAAACAAAGAAGATGCGGGAGAATTTAATTTAGAATTTTTTCAAGAGGTGGCTCCCCTTAATGATGAGTGTAACCAAATGGATGGACCTGAGGCAGGTGATAGAGAGGCTGCAGATCTGGGTGTGATTGAAGTGGGGGATGTGAGCGGTGATTGTGATCCTCCTTCTGGATGGGACACGCAGACCAACCGGGGGGCATGTCCGGTAGGCGTTTCCGGCAATGGCTGTTTTGATGAGTTTCAAAATGAACCTACAGTGTGGTACACTTTCGAAACTGGAGAAGATGTGGAGTTGATTACAGTTGAGGTCAATCATTTTGAAGCAGATGAAGTCCGGATTGGCTTGTTTGAGCTTCCTGTGGAATGTGAGTTTCCTGGGAATATGCCTCCGAATCAGCCTTTTGATGAATATTGCCAAGGCGATGTCTTTAATGGGGGTGTGGACAGTATTTGGAATTTATTGGTTCAGCAGAATACTCGATATTATGTGCTTGTGAGCACGGATATCGAGGAGTGGGGTGAGTTTGAGATTTGCGTAAAGAATTGTGAACCTCCGGAAAACGATCGCCTGTGTGATGTTTCCATGGATGAAGATTATCACATTTATCCCGGTCGAGAGGATGAAGTGAATCGTAATCCTATAATTGTAGGTGGAACCACTGTATGCGCTAATAACTTTTTTACTGACTTTGAGCTCACCACTGAAGACTTCGGCTGCAATGCCGGTGAAGGTGCAGAAAGTGCCGTTTTTTATAAAATTGATCTTGATAGTCTCGCTTCTGAGGTAACCATAATTGCCAACGAAATTGACCCATTAAATACATTCTCTATGGGGCTGTTTATGGTTATGGATTCTTGTGAAGAGAATCGGCAGTACCAGCAACAAATTTGGGTAGATCCGGAAGGAGAGGAGATGGTTTCTTGTGATGGCTTTGATGAAGAAATTGTATTTAATACTTGTGGGCTCAGCCTGGAGGAACGGAATAATATTTATTTGTGGGTAGGAACAGAGCGTCTGGATCAAGGTGAATTTGAATTAGAGATCAGTCAAAAGGTGGCTCCTGAGAATGACGATTGTGAAAATCCGCATACGGAGACTTTTGAGCGCACCCTTACAGATACCAATGAAATATGCGGAACTTTTACAAACCTTTTTGCTTGTCCGGAGGAGTATACAATGGTAACGACGCCCCCGGGTGCCGACCCCATGTGTCCTTTAGATCCGCTGGAAATTGAACGAGCAGGTGTTTGGTTTGAGTTTTCTACCAATTCCGATGCGGCGAGATTAGATTATATTATAGACCACTCCAATCAGGAAGAAGTACAGATTTTATTCTTTGAGGCGAGTCCAACTTGTGATGATTTCACCTTATTGTTCTGCCAGGATGAAAACGATCCGGACGGATACATTGAAGAAGAGAATTTGTTCATTGAGCCGGATATGACTTATTATGTTTTGGTAGTGACCGAGAAAGAAAATGCGGGCGAATTTGAATTGTGCATTCAGGTTAAGCCCCCTATACCTTGTGAGGGCGAGGCCCCGTATTTTTATGATCAAACGGAGATTATCTGTGGATTGGACGCCCTGAACGGCTATTGTTTAGATATGCGTGAGCCCTATGGACCAGCAGCACTCACCTGGCCGGGATGTCCTACGGTTTCCTTTCATAATCCGTCTTGGTTTACTTTTGTCGCGGGAGCGGAAGACCTATCCATTGAAGTATTTATTTCCGATTGTGTCAATAATCAAGGAGTTCAAATCGCTTTGTATGAGCTGGATTGTGAGATCAATTTTGATCCGACCAATCCCGACGGTACGCAACCCACAGCGGATCAATTGGTTTCACCTTGTTCCTATGTTACGGCTCCCACGCAAGGTTCGGTCATATTTAATACCGATACAGATCCAGGGCAAGTTTACGGAATTATTGTGGATGGCTGGAATGGAGACCAGTGTAATGTTGCAGTTGAGGAAGTTCTAGTGGGAGGTGACCCGCCTGAATTGGATGGTACAGATTTGGAAGAACCTTCTTTCGTAGATGGCGAATTTGGCTTTTTGGAAGACACGATTTGTGCCGGAGCAGAAGACGTTCCTTTTGCGCTGGAAGGTGAAGTGGAAGGTGCATGCTCCTATTCATGGACTCTGGATGGAGAAGAGATTCCAGATGCAACAAATTCTACTGAAGAATTTATAGATTTCCCCAATCCAGGCACCTATGAAATATGTGTATCCGGTTCGAATTTGTGTAACGAGACAGACCCGGTTTGTATAGAGGTAGTCGTTGCACCATTGGAACCCTATATTACTTTTGACACGATATGTGAGGGTGATGATTATGTTTGGATTGGACCCTTTGGTGGTGAATTAGCCCCCGACCCCGCGATTAATCCCAATAACCCAGGTACATTCCAATATACGTCAACAGCCTTTAATCAGTTCGATTGCACCGTTCCAGCGGAGTTGAACTTGTTTATTAGAAATGAGAACGATGAGAATCCGACGCAAGTTGATACTTTCGGCTGTTATGATGATGTTGCTTTAGGTGATTTCAGTTATTACTGTGAAGTGCTAACAGAGCCGGGAACTTATGATCAGGAATGTATTTCACCCTTTACGGGTTGCGATACTTTCTTTACGATTGATCTTGTCGTATTTGGAGGACCATTTAATATTGATCCTGCCTGTACCGGAAATCGCGAAATGGGTTTCTTTTTTCAGGACCCTGAAGAGGCGGGTTATACGCCTTGGTTCGAGCAATTTTTATTAATAGATAATGATCCCGACCTGGATATCGAGTATAACTGGCTCGTAATAAATGAAGATGATACTCTGGGTAATGAGAGAGATCTCATTCTTAATCAAGATACGATTGAGAAATATGCAGATAACCGATTCTTGAATCTCAGATTGGAAGTGACCATCACATTTGAAGGTGATGTAATCTGTACATCCAGTGCAGAATACTATTTTGACTTAGATAATAATTTCCCTCAGGCGATTGATGTTTTGGGTGACACTTCTTACTGTGTAGGGCAGCCTGAGTTGACCTTATTCGCTAATGTTGAAAGTCCGATTTTTCCTGATCCGAATGGCGAACCAGACCCCATCTTCCTTCTGAATTGGGATCTGCCTGATGGGTTTAACTATGTTCCACCCTCGGCATCAGATTCTGACACCATCACGATTTCTGCGCCGAATACGGTGACGGACTCAGTATTATGTGTAACTGTCTTTTCTGAAAGATGCTTCTTTACAGATACCTTGTGTATCGACTTGCGACAGGAGATTCCCGATGTGCCCGAGCTGGGCCCTGATGGGTTTACTTGTGATACCTTTTATACGTTTTCTCCAGATCTGGCCACAAGCGGGGGATGGAGTGTGATTGATACACCTCCAACCGGGAATACCCTGACATATGGAAGTGTGGGGTCACCGACGACCACCATTAGCGTAAGTGAACCTGGCACTTATACGCTGGAATGGCGCGAAGGGCCTGTTAGTTGTGCCGAATATGATACGATTCAGGTTACCTTCTGGGAGAATCCTTTTGCTGTCAACTATGCAGATACCTGTTTCGATCTGGATTTCCAGGTAGAAATAGAAATTGGTGGTGGTGAAGGTCCTTACACGATCCATCCCGATACCGATGTTTCAGGCTCTATTGATAACAATGTCTTTACATCAGACATCATAGAAATAGATTTTGATGGGAATTATGGGGACATTTTATATCTGGTCGTTCAAGATGCCAATGGCTGTATTTCAGACTCCATTCCGATCACACTGGTATGCGAATGCGAATCGGAAATTGGAATGATGGCTACAGATACCTTAGAGTTATGTGAAGGTGACGAAGCTTTTGCTACTTATCTAGGTGGACATGAAAATGATGGTAATGATACTCTCATGTATATATTGCATAGTAGAGACGATGACACATTAGGTACAATTATTGATACAGCCACTTTTGTGGATGGTGGTATTCCTTATCCGGATGGAATTACTTTCGGTCAGGTATATTATATATCTATGGTTATTGGGAATGTGCAGGCAGCAGATAGCGCTTATGTGAATCTGACAGATCCATGTTTAGTTGTCGCACTGGGACAACCGGTAATCTGGTATGAGAACCCTGTATCAGATGCGGGCATGGACCGCGAAGAATGTGGATTTTCTACAAATTTGGCAGCTACACCTTCCGTAGGTACGGGAACCTGGACCACTGTTCCTGATACAGGAGCGGTTGTGTTTGACAATCCGAACGATCCGAATACGTTGGTGACCGTAGATGAAGTGGGTATCTACACCTTCAGATGGTCCGAAAATAATGAAGGATGCGAGGATTTTGATGAAGTAGAGATTGATTTTAAAGGCGACATCTTATTTACATGGTTTGATGAGTGTAATGATATAGCGACAGAATACCGAGTCACGATAATTCTTACTGGTGGATCCGGGGACTATTTCGAGGTGAATGGCGAAGGAACCATGGTAGGAGATACGCTATTTTCAGATTGGATCCCCAGAGGGACGGCTGTTACCTTTACGGTAGACGACGCTCTGGGTTGTGGTCCGATTGATATCCCTATTTTCTCTGATTGTGAGTGTACAACGGACATTGGAGTACTTGATACAGCTAACTTTTTGACAGCTTGTGCAGACGAATGTATTGATATCACATCTTACTATGCAGATTCTGGCGAGTTCTTGGATGGCAATGATGTGGCGAGTTATATTCTTCACAATTCAAATGATACGATCCCCGGATCCGTTGTCATTGGTCAGCGCGCAAATGGTATTTTCTGTTACGAAGATTTTGCGGGTGCTATAGAATTTGGAGATACGCTTTATGCAGCGAGAATTGTTGGAAATAATCGTGGAACTGGTGAGGTAGATATAAATGATCCGTGCTTGAAATTAACTTATGGGATACCCGTATTGTTTTACGAGGTGCCGGATGCAAATGCCGGTCCTGATGAACAATACTGTTTCTTTGAGGGACAATTGCAAGCTACTTTTGCCACAGATGGTACGGGTGAGTGGACCTATTTAGATGGCACGTCTGTTAATGTTAATATTACAGATCCGACCTCTGATACGACCACAGTTGTTGTGGAAGATTTTGGTGTCCATCAGTTTATCTGGACAGAGACAAACGAGGGTTGTTTTGATAGCGATACTGTAGATCTGCTTTTTGTTTCTACACCAGAATTTGATTCATCTAGCGTGGAAATAAACTGTGATGATATTGCAGAAAACTATACGGTGACGATCGATATATTACTAGGTGACGATTCCACACTTATTGTAGATGGCACGGTGGACGGCACATTAACTGATCGGACCTTTGTTTCCGATCCGATTCCAAGTGGAGATGCCTACACATTTAGAGTGTATGATATTAATGGTTGTGATACGATTAGCTTCTCTGATTCGTTTGAGTGCCCTTGCTTAACTGAAATTGGCGCTATAGAAGGGGATGAGCTTCATCTCTGTGAAGATGAAACCGCTTTTGGTATTCGATATAATTCAGATGGTGAATTTGAAGATGGGAATGATGAATTGAGATTTGTTCTCGTTAATGATCAGGGAGACCGATTAGTCGAGCGAACGAACGCGAGCTTTAGCTTTGATGATAATATCATGAATTTAGGTGAGACCTATTTTGTTCGTGTGTATTTAGGTTCAGTGATTGGAGGTGATTTCCAGTACGATGAAGATTGTACACTTTGGGATGGAGAAGTTCCCGTGACCTGGTGGGCTTATCCGCAGGCCAATGCCGTGGCTGCAATGGATACCATTACTTGCGTGATAGAAAGCATTGAAATAGACGGAAGCAGTTCAGTAGGGCAGCGATTGGAATATTCCTGGTCTACTGTCGGCGGTAGTATTGAGTCGGGCACAGCAAATCAGGCTGTGGTTTCCGTTACAGCTGGAGGGACATATACTCTAGTGGTTACAGATGCTCTAAGTGGTTGTTCTGATGAAGTTTCTGTCGTGATAGAGCAAAGCGATGATGTACCTCAAGCGATCATTCAATCACCGGAAATTCTGACCTGTTTGGTGGATGAAGTCATTTTGGATGGGTCCGGTTCATCGAGTGGTCCTGATATTGTTTACAGTTGGACAACAACAGGTGGTAACATTGTTTCCGATCCGAATGAACCCTCAATAACCGTAGATGAAATTGGCACCTACCAATTGACTGTAGAAGACCAGTCTAATAATTGTCGGGTTTCAGCTCAGGTTACCGTTAGTGAAGACCGTGATATCCCCGACGTAGAGGCTGTTGCTCTCGAGCCATTAAGTTGCTCCTCTGAAGAGGTCACCGTTTCCGGTGAAGGTTCATCCGAGGGCGCTAACTTTACTTACAGTTGGTCTACAGATGGCGGTGAAATTGTTGGTGGGACTGCAGGCCGCGATATTCAAGTATCGGGTATCGGGTTTTACACCTTAGTGGTTACGAATGAAGATAATGGATGTGTTGACTCCATTACAGCAGAGGTGGTTCGCGCAGATAATGAGTTGTCAGGTATAAATGTTGATTTCCGACATCCTCAGTGTAATGGGGACGTAAATGGGTTAATTGAGATTGAGCCCATTGGTGGTGAAGATCCCATAACCTATACTTTAGTTGGGCTGGACGAGAATAACACGGGTACCTTTTCTAATCTGGGACCCGGAGATTATATCATTGAAGTGGCGGACACTTATGGTTGTGTAGAAACAGCAGAAGTGACACTTATCGATCCGCCGATAATTACCCTGACCCTTACAGAGTCAGTTGTAATTGAGAGTGGTGATAGTGTTATTGTTGATGCCTTCTTACCGGCTGATGCCATCATCGACACCTTAATTTGGGACACCGAGGGACAACCATACAGGTGTTTGGACGAGGACTGTCTATCCATCATGATCACACCGTCTGAAACGGTTACAGTGAGTGCTGAAGCCATTGGTGGTGTTGGATGTTCTGATGCTGATGCCATGCGGATTATTGTGAAAGTCTATCGCGATGTCTATATCCCGAATGTATTTACTCCAAATGGGGATGGAATGAACGATTTCTTCCTCCCTGAGACCGGAAGACGCGTGACTCAGGTTAATAGTATGCAGATTTTTGATCGCTGGGGCGCCTTACTTTTTGAAAGCAGAAACTTTATGACAGGCGACACCAATTTCGGCTGGGATGGCACCTTCCGTGGAAAAGAAATGAACCCGGGGTCCTATGTCTATAAAGTCGAAGTAACTTACGATAATGGCACTACTGAATTACTGCACGGATCAGTCACTCTGGTCAGATAGGTCAGTAAATTAAAAATTATGCCAAAGCACAAGGGGTCGGGTGAATTTCACCGGCCCCTTTTTGTCTTTTTCCCGTCAGGATAGGAAAGAAATTAACAAATCCTTAGCAATTAGGCAGCATTTTCCTATTTTCGATTGTCTATACAATTAGACCCTAACTTAAATAAAACACTATGAGACAGTCAATAGCTTCACAGCTGGCTATTATACTTCTATTATCATTTCCGATTCTTTCTTATGCACAGACATATGAATTACCATGTGATGCATTCAATACCCCAGTTAACGGATGGGGAAATACAACGGAAACGCAGACTTTAAACGGAGATTTTTCTGGCGTTAGTCCCTGGGAAACCGATTTGGCAGCAGGAGACCTTCAAGACTTTGGTGTCCCGGGAGCGGATAGCTCCGTGTTTTACAAACTTGAAGTTAATGAATACACTAACTACATAACTATAGAGTATCTCGGGGGTACTGCGAGCGATGTTTCTGCTGCACTCTTTTCGGTAAATGACCCTTGTCCGGGTGCTACAAATTATGGTGAAGCTTTGTATACGGACAGTGATGGGAATGATCTGCTTATAGAGCAATTAGATGTAGAAGGACTTGTTCAGTTTGAATTGTGCGGATTGACAGCGCCGGATTACGACAACCTTTATCTCTGGTTAGCTGTGCCAGAAACGGGGGTAGGTACTTTTTCCATTGATGTCACTCAAGAGGTGGCTCCATATAATGATGTTTGTGAGGACCCAGACCCAAATCGCGCAGCTGGAGATTTAGGTTTGGTCGAGTATAATGATCAAACCGGGGAATGCAATCCACCACCTGGCTGGATCAGCCCTCAGACGAATGAAGCGGCCTGTCCTATAGCCTTTGACTTCACGGTAACGCCCTGTTTTGATGGGCATGAAGAAGATCCGACGGTGTGGTATACCTTTGAAACCGGTCAGGATGTTGAGTTTATTGATTTGACGGTGGAGCATTTCGTTTCATCCGATTTGAGAGTTTCTGTTTTTGAAATGGAAAACCCCTGTATGGCGGGTGATGCCTTATTTCCAGGTTCTCAGGATTTAGACGATTACTGTGATTCGGGGGCCGGTCTCATTGAGTTTGAGAACTTGATAGTAAAGCCCAATACACAGTATTTTATCGTGGTTAGCACTCCCATCGAAGAATGGGGCGAATTTGATATTTGTTTAGAAGTATGTGAACCACCGACCAATAATTTAATCTGCGATGCTGAAGATGTAGATTTTCCAGATTTGGGCAGTTACGATCCGGATTTAGCTATTCCTGGCTCACCGGTGGCCGGCACTACCGAATGTGCGAACGGCTTTTTTGATGATTTAGACTTGAATACCCTAATTGAGTTTGGCTGTGGGGATGATTTTGAAAGTGCCGTTTTCTATAAGCTAAATTTGGATGAATACGCTACAAAATTGAATATCAGTGTGGATGGCCTTTCGAGTGGAGGACAATTGGCAGCTCAGGTGTTTCTTTTTGATGGCACCCCCGATTGTATCAATAGAGGATACAATGCCAACATATCAGTATTCACAGAACCAGGCTTTAACGAATGTGACTTTGCGCCTGGGAACGATATGGAGATGGATTTGTGTGGAGTACCCAATGAAGACTATGATAACTTGTATTTGTGGGTAGCGAGTTCTATTGAAGATCAGGGAGACTTTAACCTTGAATTTTTTCAGGAAATTGCCCCGGTCAATGATTTATGCGAAGATGTCAGCTCTCCTGATAGAGAAGCTACAGATTTAGGACTGATTGATATCGGAGGGGACAGTGGCGATTGTAACCCTCCCGCTGGATGGGGTCCACAAACCAACCGTGGGGCTTGCCCGATTGGATTTCCTGGAGTTTCTCCCTGCTTTGATGAATTCGAAAATGAAGCCGTAGTTTGGTATCAGTTCGAGACAGGTGACGGTGTCGAGCAAGTCACGCTCAATGTGAATCACGATGAAGCAGATGAAGTCAGAATGGCCTTATTCGAGATGCCTACGGTATGCGAAACCTTCTCTGTTCCCCCGGGCCAGGATGAGGATGAATACTGTCAGGGAGAAGTTAATGATGGCGTAGACAGTCTATGGAATGTACTCGTTAGGCAAAATACAACTTACTATGTGGTAGTCAGTACTCCGGAAGAACAATGGGGCGAATTTGATATTTGTATTAGTCATTGTGAAGCGCCCGAGAACGATGTTCTTTGTGATATTATTGGTAACCCAGATTATGATTTCCGCCCAGGAGTAGAGGATGAAGCGAACCGCAACGCTATTGTGTTGAATGGTACAACAGTATGTGCGAATAACTTTTTTACTGATTTTGATCTGGGATATGAGGATTTCGGCTGTGCAGATTTGGAGAGTGCCGTATTTTACAAAGTGGATCTGGAGGAAAATGCGAACCAACTGACGGTGACCACAAATATTATCGATCCGGTAAATTCTTTGGCAACCGGACTTTTCTTACTCGACGACCCTTGTGATCCTACTCGCCAGTACAATCAAGAGGCCTGGTTAGATATGGATATGCAACCCTTAGTCGAATGCGACGCTTCCGTCGAAAATGAGATCGTATTTAATCTGTGCGGCTTGGATGTGGATGATAAAGACAATGTGTATATATGGGTGGCCACAGAGCGACTGGATCAAGGCGAGTTTGAATTGGAAGTTAGCCAAAAACTTGCACCCGAAAATGACGAATGTGAAGATGCCTTTGAGTTTAGTCCAGCAGAAATTGATCGCGAAGAGTGTTATGCAGGTAATAATTTTTGGGGTTGTCCTGAAAACTTAAGTGGTGCAATTAGCGATTGTATTGAGCCGCTTACCCTTCCAGGATATGCTACTGTATGGCATGAAATAACAGTTGGAATGGAAATTGACTTTTTGGAAGTGGATTTGGATCACAGTTCTGGCGGGGAAGTGATCGTCTCGGCCATAGAATTTGCAGGCGCTCCATGTGAGAGCGATTTTATTGAATTAGCTTGTGGTGACGATACTGACGGGGCAATTCTAGATTCTGTACCACCCCCTGCTAACCCGGCTGGGCAGGTATTTATTTTAGTATCTACTCCTGCTGATGAGTCGGGTGAATATGAATTATGTATAACCGGTAGAGAAATTATTGGGTGTATAAATGATCCTGTGCCCGAAGAATGTTTATGTGCAACAGACCCCATTTGCGGGGCGGATACATTATCAGACTACTGTTTGCAAATGGAGAGTTTTCAAACACCCTGGTCTAACTTTCCCGGATGTGGAGGAAATGTACTTAATAACCCCAATTGGTTTTCTTTTATCGCCGGTGAAGACCCCATATCTTTATTAATCACTCCCAATGATTGTGTTCCTCAGGGAGGCGCCAATGGAATTCAAATTGGTATCTACTCTTCTGATCAAGCCGACTTTCCACCAGATCCGGATTGTAATTCTTGCAATCCGAGTCAGCAAAGTCTTAACCCCGTATTTACCCAGTGTGGGTGTGTTACGACACCGGTAACGGCTAATTGGACGCCCGAGCCAGGACGACGCTACTTTGTTGTTATTGATGGCTGCGCCGGTGCCTTTTGTGAGGTAGAAGTCGAAGTTTTGGAAGGTGGGGATCCACCACAGGTAGGACCATTTGGTCTCGGTGACTTCGAAGAGGTCCAACTCGAAGAGTTTGACGATGTCGATACCTTCTGTTTAGGGGCAACTGGGGTAACATTAGATATTGTAACACCCACAGGGGCTTCAATTTTAGAATATCAAGTATTACCCGGAGGAGATGTAGAATCTGTAATTACTGATGGGAATGGAGGAACGGTCACTATTGACTTACCTAACGATGCATTTCTCAATGAAGGTTCGTTTGAAATTTGTGCAGTCGCCTTTAACGAATGTGGAAGCACGTCAGACGAGATATGTAAAGAGTATTACGTACAGGAAATTCCAGATCGATTTGATGATCCATTAGTATTATGCAAAAACGAAACAGAGATTTGGGAAGGTATTGAGGTTCCGGGTCAAGGTCACGCTCCTGGAACGACGCAGACCTACGAAGCTCAGCTCACGAATGAAGAATTTGGTTGTCCTTACTCTGCTTTTATAGATGTTACGCGATTGGATGATAATGAAGATAATCCGACTCAAGTTGACACCTTTATTTGTTATGATGAACTCATTACAGCAGGTTTTAACTATTTCTGCGAAACAATTGAGGAACCCGGAACATTCGAGCAAGCTTGTGAAGGACTTTCAGAGAATGGATGTGATACCTTCTTTGTCATTGATTTATTAGTGATGGGTGGCCCCTATGTGATTGACCCTCTCTGTGATGGAAATGGTAATATGATATTTTCATTTCAAGATGCCGATTTAGCTGGATATACGCCTTGGTCTGAGCAGTTTCAGGAATATGCAAATAATCCTGATTTTACCATTGAATATGAATGGGTGGTCGTTGGATCCGGCCAGATTTTAGGAACAGATCAGAATTTGACCTTATCGCAACTAGAAATTGAGCAAAATGAAAGTAATGGCGAGCTAACTTTGCGCTTAGATATCACTATTAGATATCAGGGGTCCGTAGTTTGTGCGCAAGAATCGCCCCCCTTCACTTTTATCTTATCTGATAATTTCCCTTCTATAATTGATGTATTGGGAGATACAAGTTTTTGTTTGGGACAAGATGAACTAGTTTTCTATGCAAACTATGAGGATCCAAACTTCCCAACCCCGAATGGAGATCAGGATGATATTTTCTTGCTGAACTGGACAATACCCAACGGGTTTGACTTTATTCCGCCTTCTAATCCGGCTTCAGATACCATATCCATCGAAGCACCGGATTCTAATGCTGGTTCAACCTTGTGTTTAGAGGTTACTACAGAACGGTGCTTTTTCTCAGATGAATTATGTATCGATCTGGTTCAGGAGGATCCCGATCAACCTAATATGGGCCCTGACGACTCTACATGCGATACGTCATACACTTTCGCTCCGGCATCTGCAAGTAGCGGTGGATGGAGTATTATTGATACACCGGCCACCGGAAATACGGCAGCTTTTTCAACGCTGGGATCACCTACCGCTACGGTAAGTGTTGACGCACCTGGTGTCTATACTTTTGAATGGCGCGAAGGACCGATTAGTTGTGCTCGATATGATACGATTTCTATCGAGTTTTATGAATCTCCTTTTGATGTGAATTACGTAGATACCTGTTTCGACCTCGACTTTTTAGTCCAAATTGATATCGCAGGCGGTGCCGGTGGATACTCGGTTCACAGCACTTCTGACATTGGAGGACAATTTGTTGGCGATACATTTATTTCGGATACGATTCCCATTGATTTCGACACCAATTTCGGTGATATCCTTTATCTGGTTGTAGAAGATGCAAATGGTTGTTTATCTGATTCTATACCCATTACATTAGTTTGTGCTTGTGATACAGAGGCAGGGCAGATGAGCACAGATACGCTGGTCTTATGCCAGGACGAAACGGCTAATCCTTCCTATCTGGGAGGAGAGGTGAATGATGGTAATGATAGTATTGTTTATGTGCTTCATACCGGCGATACAACAGAGTTGGGTACCGTTCTGGATTCTAGTCTATTCTCTGATGGATCATTTGATTATAGTGCGAACCTGAATTTCGGACAGGTTTATTACATATCTGCCGTAATCGGAAATGGGCAGCCGGGTGGTTGGACAGACCTGACCGATCCATGTCTTGCAGTGCCGATAGGTCAAGCTGTGGTTTGGTATGAAAATCCAATAGCAGATGCGGGAATGGACACCGTTGTATGCGGCTTTGATTACAGCCTGCAGGCCGCACCATCTGTTGGTGAAGGGAGTTGGTCTGTCATTCCGGATACTGGAGCGGTTTCATTTTCAGATATCACAGATCCCAACGCCTTGGTCACTGCTGATGAAGCAGGTACATATACTCTAAGGTGGGAAGAAAATAATGAAGGCTGTATAAACTCTGATGAGGTCCAAGTTACTTTTGAGGGCGATATTGAATTTCGCGTTGTTTACGAATGTGATGGGACGGCAACGAATTACGTAGCAACCATCATTCTGAGTGGGGGTGGAGGAAACTATTTCGAAACCACCGGACAAGGAACATTCCTGAGTCCAGACTCATTGCAAACTCCTTCGATTCCCAAGGGAGATCTCGTCGTTTATGTTGTAGATAATGACCTGGGATGTGGACCTGATACCATTAATATCGTAACGGAGTGTGAGTGCACCACCGAGGTAGGAACGATGGATACAGACACCACGCTGGTTGCTTGCTCTACCGAATGTATCGATGTAACAGGATTTTATGATGATACAGATGAGTTTCAGGATGGTAACGATCTTGGAGGATACATTCTTCATTCTTCATCCGATACTGTAGTTGGTATGGAAACCTTTGCTCAGCGAGCAGATGGAGTCTTTTGCTACAGTGATTTGACAGCTACCGTTCCGTTTGGAGACACACTTTATGTAGCAAGGATCGTTGGAAATGATGGTGGCGGTGGCCGAGTGGATACTACGGATGAATGTTTGAAACTCTCCTTTGGTATACCGGTTGTCTTTTATGAGCAGCCAAACCCAAGCGCTGGAATGGACCGAGATGTTTGTGATTTAGAAGGAGAACTTCGGGCTGTTTCATCAGTAGATGGAAGCCAGGGAAGTTGGGGCTATATTGGTGGCCCTTCGGCTAATGTTACGATAGCTCAGGGCAATTCAGACACCACAACCGTCACTGTCGGTGCATTTGGTACTCATGACTTTGTCTTTACTGAAACAAATAATGGCTGTATCTCTCGTGATACCGTTTCTCTCACTTTTCTTTCAACGCCGCGAATTGACGTTGATAATATCGAAATTGTGTGTGATGATATTGGTGAGACTTACACTGTGACTTTTGATATCCTTCTCGGAGAAGAGAGCAGTCTGCAAGTGGCGGGAACGAGCGGGACTTTGACGGGAAGAACTTTTGTGTCTGATCCTATACCCAGCGGAGACACTTACGATTTCAACGTTTCTGATGCCAATGATTGTGGCTCCTCCTCTTTGATGGATGCTTTTGAATGCCCTTGTTTGACTGAAATTGGTTCCTTAGAAGGTGAGGAGTTAAACTTGTGTGAAGATGAGACGATAAGTGGAATCAGTTATGACCCATCGGGTGAGAACAGAGACGGCAATGATGAATTGCGGTTTGCATTAGTTGATGATATGGATAATATTCTTTTTGAAAGTTCATCTGCTGATTTTAGCTTTGATGCAGGTACCATGAATTTGGGCGAAACGTACTTCGTTCGCGTTTATTTAGGTTCTGTGATTGCAGGTGACTTCCAGTATGGTGAAGATTGCACCCTGTTTGATGGAGATGTTCCCGTCACCTGGTGGGCTTATCCCGAAGCAGTGGCTGTTCCTGATGCAGATGAAATCACCTGCGTATTAACTTCCATTGATATCGATGGTTCTGGTTCTATTGGAGACAGACTAAGCTATAACTGGACGACATCTGATGGCAGTATAGAGGCCGGGACGGCTTCGCAGGCGGTTGTGACAGTCAACTCTGGAGGAACTTATATATTGGTTGTTACGGATGCTTTGAGTGGATGTTCAGATGAAATAAGCGTCGTTATAGAACAGAGTGATGATGTTCCTGTAGCCCGAATCGCAACCCCGGAAATCCTTACTTGTGAGGTTCTGGAGGTTACATTAGACGGCTCTGAAAGTTCTTCAGGACCTGATATCGAATATGTCTGGACTACAGTTGATGGAAACATCCTGTCTGACACCTCTCTGGCGAGCATAACTGTTGATGCTGCAGGCACCTATCGTTTATTAGTTAGAAACACTTCTAATGATTGTGAGGTTTCTGCTTCAGTCGAAGTCTTGGTAGAACGCGAATTGCCCGAAGTTCAACTTCAGGTCTCTACTCAGTTAAGCTGTTCCAATGAGACGGTTTCGATCTCTAGTGAAGGCTCTTCAACAGGCCCTGAGTTTGATTATATGTGGAGTACAGTAGATGGATCCATTGTCGGACAAACCAGTGGGACTGAAATAACCGCAGATCAAGAAGGTGAATACCTTTTGGTCATTTCAAACTCGGATAATGGCTGTGTAGACTCAGCTACTATTGAGGTCAATAGAGTTGAAAATGAATTGACGGCAATTAATATAGATGCCCGAGATCCTTTGTGCAATGGAGATGCAAATGGTCAAATTGAAATTACCGCCGAAGATGGTGAATTGCCGATCACATATGTTTTAAATGCAGATAACCAGAATACGACTGGAATATTTACGGGTTTAGGCCCGGGTGTTTATTCGATTACGGCAACTGATGCAAATGGATGTGTTGTTTCGGCGGAAGCAGAATTAGTTGACCCTCCTGTTATTGAAATTACCCTGAGCGAGTCTGTTATTATCGATGAGGGAGATAGTGTGATTGTGGACGCATTTTTGCCACCGAGTGCTATTATTGATACGATTATTTGGGATACTCAAGAAACTCCATATAGATGTCTTGATCCCGAGTGTTTATCCATCCTCTTGTCGCCGCTAAGTACTATTACTGTTAGTGCTACAGCTGTTGGAGGCGTAGGATGTGCAGATGATGATGCCACCCGGATTATAGTTCGGGTAAATCGGGATATATTTATTCCAAATGTGTTTTCTCCGAATAATGATGGTGTGAATGATCTATTCCTTCCAACTGCAGGGCGAAGAGTAGAGATAATCAACTCGATGCAGATATTTGACCGTTGGGGAAATATGGTCTTTGAAAGTAGAAGTTTCCAGCCAGGTGATGATTCTTTTGGATGGGACGGAACTTACAGAGGCCGGGAATTAGCTCCAGGAGTATTTGTCTATAAAGTTGAAGTTACATTCGATGATGGAAATACAGAAATCATGGATGGGACGGTGACTATTATTCGATAGTATTGCGAAATTGAATTCAAGTGAAAAAAGCTGCTGTGGAAATTCCACAGCAGCTTTTTTTATGGGATTGGTCGTTGAAGTTCAATGGAGGCAGAGCTCGCATTCGAAATGATGTAACGCAAAGCTTCTTTTAATCTCACCTTTGACTCAAATACGACAGAAGTCGCAATGGTCATATTGTTTTTTGCTTTTAACTCAAATTGAAGATTTCCTCGGTCAGTGTCCATTACTTTGAAGTTGCTTTTATTCATAGACAACTCCCTAAAACCATCAATCGCTTTCCTTGCGCCTTTCTCTGATGTATAACTGTTGGACTGCATCAATTGACGTCCTGTATTATTCAGAAATCGAAAATAGTAGTCCTGATTTAATTGGCTTTGGTAAATAAAAAACTTCATGTCTTGTTTTTATGAACAGGTCGATTAAAGTTCAATGATGAAGTGTATGATACGGTAAAAAAGTTAAATTACCAATTTCCTGATAATACTTTGTCTTGATGGATAATGAGTATTTAGTAAAAGCATCTAAGCCTCCACCGCTAATCGTGGATTTTTAGCCGGCGAATTTTAGTCAAGATAGAATTATTGAGGAAATGAGTCAGCTACTCTGAGAGTGATTATTACTTATCCATATTGGTATAAAGTCGATGGTTCCAATAGTCATTTACCTTTAAAGGCTAACTTTTTCCTTAATTTTTTCAAGTGCTACTTCTAATTGCTGTTTTCTTGACAAATGAGTGTTATCTATGAGGATGGCATCTGGAGCTTTTCTGAGAGGAGAGTCTTCTCGTGTAGAGTCCAAATGATCTCTGGCTTTAAGATTATCTCTGACTTCTTTTTTGCTCACGGGGTTCCCTTCTCCTTTTAATTCGAGATACCTGCGCTTTGTGCGTTCGTTAATATCTGCGGTAATAAAGAGCTTTACATCGGCATTTGGGAAGACTACAGTCCCGATATCCCGGCCATCCATAACAACCGAATCACCGCTGGCATATTCGCGTTGAAGTTGGACCATTTTTTTTCTAACAGGTGATAGCGCTGCTACCTGACTCACAAGGTCGGAAACTTCCTGTGTCCGGATTTTCCCCTCCACGTTTCCTCCGCTAAGATGAATTTGAGATTCTTTATTCTGACGCTCAAAATGAACATGAATCTTATCTGCTGCTGCGCTCACAGCAGCAAGGTCTGAAACATCTATATTATTTTTGATAAAATAGTAAGTAACGGCCCGGTACATTGCCCCGGAATCGATGTAGATAGAATTCAACCTTTTGGAAATATCTTTCGCAAGCGTGCTTTTTCCACAAGCGGAAAATCCATCAATAGCAATGATAATTGGCTTTTTCATAAGCTAAAAAAATATGCCTGAGTAAGGGCCAGGCTTTTGAAGAGTATTCGCTGAATTAGTATTCATCTTCATTAAAAAGGAAATCATCTTTCCTGGGGTAGTCCGGCCAAATGTCTTCCATGCTATCATAGGCTTCACCTTCATCCTCAATGGCCTGAAGGTTCTCGATCACCTCAAGAGGGGCTCCAGATCGAACTGCATAATCAATTAACTCATCTCGTGTGGCCGGCCATGGGGCATCTTCGAGGTGGTGTGCGAGTTCTAATGTCCAATACATAGGTTTCTTTTTTTTCTTTATATGCTAACAAAAGTAAAAAAATATCACATCTATGCAAGTTTACTTTTCAATTATGGATAAAAAAGAAGCGAATTCCTTAAATGAAATCACTTTAAGACACAAAAGTGAAAGATTTATAAGAATTAGGGCTGATGAAAGGTATAGTAGAATTGGGTAATGATTCGAATAAACCCTATTGAGCCGAAAGATCTTTAGCCGATATTTAGATGATTAGCATGGCATCCCCATAACTGTAAAAACGGTACTTTTCCTTAATGGCTTCCTGATAGGCATCCATAATTAAATCGTAACCACCAAAAGCTGCTACCATGATGACCAGACTACTTTTAGGTAAATGGAAGTTTGTAATCATGCTATCCGCTATATGGAAGTCATATGGCGGAAAAATAAATAGGTTTGTCCATCCCTCTGCTGCCTTCAGGGTATCTGTTGCAGAAACCGCGGATTCAATGGATCGCATAGAAGTTGTGCCTATCGCACAAACTCGTCCGTTATTAATTTTGGATTGATTTACGATCTCAGCACTTTCCTGAGTGATTTTAAAGTATTCCGCTTCCATCTTATGCTTCGATAAATCTTCAACTTCTATGTCATTAAATGTTCCTAAACCAACATGAAGCGTGACATTTGAAAAGTCAACTCCTTTTATTTGAAGTCGCTTTAACAAATGCTCGCTAAAATGTAAGCCAGCAGTAGGTGCTGCTACAGAACCCACCTCTTCGGCATAAAGCGTCTGGTACCGCTGAACATCAATATCTTCGACTTGTCGATTGATGTATTTGGGGAGAGGGGTGTTTCCTAAAGAATAGAGTGTTTCTCGAAAAGTCTCATTGTCTCCTTCATAAAAAAATCGGATAGTTCGACCTCTGGAGGTGGTGTTGTCTACAACCTCAGCTACAAGTAAGTCATTTCCCTTTTCATCAGCAAAATATAGTTTATTTCCCACCCGGATTTTACGGGCAGGGTCAACAAGGACATCCCACAAAAACATATCTGGATTCAACTCCCGGAGTAGAAAAACCTCGATTTTCGCACCCGTTTTTTCCTTTCGACCAAATAACCGAGCGGGAAATACTTTCGTATTGTTGAATATAAAGCTGTCGCCATTATCAAAGTAATCTACAATATCTTTAAAAACCTTATGCTCTATTTTACCCGTATCCTTATGAACGACCATTAACCGGGACTCGTCCCGATGTTCTGTAGGATATTGAGCAATCAATTCTTTGGGCAAATCAAACTTAAATTGAGATAATTTCGTCCGCATATATCGTGAAAATTTTGTCTTGTGTTTTCGTAAAGATTGCAAAAATAACAAAATGAGGTGTATTTATCCATAGTTTAGGTAGCGTTGTCGATAATTATCTTATAAATAGCCTTTTTTATCTTTCTTTAATGTCTAATTTGAAATATAAATCAATCATAGATGATCTGGCCCCGGCTTTTTGGAGAAAGTTTTTTGCAGGCGATGCAGGAGCTATACGCGAACAAATTAAGGTCGATCCTATCTCTGCTGGGAATAAGTATTGGCATATTCTGTATCATAGCCGTTCTAAGCGTCGTGGATTCTCTGAAACAAAGTATTGTCACAAGCTTCGACAAATTAGGTAACGACGTTATTTATGTCGATAAAAGACCCTGGAATGAAGACCCAAGTAGAAATTATTGGAAATATGTAAAATGGCCTCAACCTGACTATCAGGATTATGAGTTCTTAAAGAGACGTTTGGATGGGCAAGCTACAGCTTCCTTTGCTTTATTTATGCCGGGAAAAGTCCTGAAATATAGAAATTCGAGTGTAGAAGGACTATTTATGGCCGCCGTCACCTATGAGTACGATAAAATTTATAATCTAACCTTCGACTCAGGTCGCTATTTTTCACGCTCAGAACACGCAGGAGCTCGGAACCAAATTATTTTGGGCTATCAGGTTAAAGACCGCTTATTTGGAAGTAGGGATGCAGTAGGGCGGTTTATCAAGATGATGGGAAGAAAATTTCAGGTGGTCGGCGTTCTGGAGGAGGAAGGCGAATCCCTGATTAATGTTTTCCCCTTGGATCGGGCTGTCATTATTGGGTACCCAACAGCTAGAAAGTTCCTGAATCGCAACAGTAGGCAATTTTCTAGTAATTTAACGGTAAAACCTGTAGGCTCGGTTCCATCCAATGATAATCTAAAGGGAGAAATAATCTCCGCATTGCGGGCTGGACGAAAGTTGAGACCTAACGAAAGTAATAACTTTGTACTCAATGAATTAACCATGATTGAAGACTCACTACAGAGCTTTTTTGGCGTATTGAATTCAGCGGGAATATTTATTGGCTTATTCGCAATATTGGTGGGCATGTTTAGCGTAGCTAATATTATGTTTGTCTCAGTCAAAGAACGAACGGCTATTATTGGAATAAAAAAAGCCCTGGGAGCGAAGCGAATCATTATTCTATCAGAATTTTTAATCGAATCTGTAGTCCTATGTCTGTTTGGCGGAATGATAGGGCTAATTTTTATCTTTTTAGTATTTTTATTGCTCAATCAAGTCCTTCCATTCACCTTTATCCTTTCCATTACCAATATCGTACTTGGAGTGGGCCTGTCCGTAGTTATCGGTATACTTGCAGGACTTATTCCCGCTATTCAGGCCTCGGGCTTAGATCCGGTAGTAGCCATCCGTTCATAAAAAAAAGCCATTACAAATCAATGTAATGGCTTTCATAATCTTTATGGGAAATATTTATTTCACCTGATCTACGATCGACTTGAAAGTAGCTTTATTGTTTACTGCTAAATCCGCAAGGACTTTTCGATTTAAGTCGATGTTGTTTTGCTTAAGTCCGTGTATGAATTTTGAATAACTCATTCCTTCTAAACGCGTTGCCGCATTAATACGGGCAATCCATAACCGTCGGAAAGCGCGCTTTTTATTTCTTCTGTCTCGGTATGCATAAAGCCATCCTTTTTCAACAGCATTTTTCGCTACTGTGTAAACATTTTTACGTGCACCAAAATAGCCTTTTGCGGCCTTAATGTACTTTTTGCGTTTTCGCTTGGACGCGACCGCATTTACTGATCTAGGCATAAGTTTGAATTTAGTTCGATGTAGGGGATTTACTCACTTAAGTCCTACACCCTCGTTAAATAATTATTTTTTACAGAGAAGTCGCTTAACTTGTCTTTCGTCCGATTTATTTACTAAAGTCGAACCATTCAGTCGAAGCTTGCGTTTCTTCGTTTTCTTGCGCATAAGGTGAGCTGCATTCGCCTGGTAGCGTTTTACTTTTCCGCTACCTGTCAGCTTGAAACGCTTTTTTGCACTCGAATTCGTCTTCATCTTTGGCATAACCTACATGGTTTTATTTAAAGTGGACGCAAATGTACACTTTAATTCACTATTCTTAAATTTATTCTACTTCTTTTTCTTCTTCGGCGCAATCATAACATTCATTCTCCGCCCTTCCATCTTTGGCATGTGCTCTGCTGATCCGTAGTCTTCTAACTCTTTAATAAATCGAAGAAGTAAAAGCTCTCCCCGATCCTTAAATACGATAGAGCGCCCCTTAAAGTGAACATAGGCCTTTAATTTGGCACCATCCTCCAAAAAACCTTTCGCGTGATTTAGTTTAAAGTTGAAATCATGATCGTCTGTATTCGGTCCAAACCGAACCTCTTTGATCACTGTTTTCTGTGTTTTAGCCTTAATCTCTTTCTCTCGCTTTTTCTTTTCGTAGAGAAACTTATTGTAGTCGATAATTTTAACCACAGGTGGCTTCGCATTAGGAGATATAACGACCACATCCAGGCCCATTTCATCAGCCCATTTATTGACTACCTCTGTGTCATATACTTCTGGTCCTAATTCTTTTCCAGCCACCTTACTGATTGCTTCTAAGTCTTCTCCGACTAATCGAACCTTCGGTGCTCGAATCTTATCGTTGACAATGTACTGTGGTTTTTTTCTGCGTAGTGGTTTTTTAAATCCTCGTCTTCTAGCCAAATTGTTGTGTTTTGTTAATCAATATTCGTTCGTAATATATTTAAATTCGGACATTATCCAAATGCTCTGAGCATAATATTCATGTTAAGATCAATATTTAAGCCTCAATATACACCGTGGATCCCTTTTTACTGATCTTAAGGTCATGATTCGGCCTAGATCATATAAAAGAGTTTAGCTGCCTATTTATTCAGCCTCACTGTCTACCTTTTGTCTCAACTGAATTTTCAATTTCTTTTTATCATCTGAACTGTCCATAACGGCATAAAAAGAACTTCCTTCCTCCGGCTTTTTAGCCAGAATAAATTCAGCCAGGGGATCCTCGATATACTTCTGTATAGCCCTGTGAAGGGGACGAGCTCCATATTGTGGATCAAATCCTTTTTTGGCTACAAATTCTTTCGCTTTCTGCGATAGCTCTAATTCGTAATCCATATCTTTCAATCGCTTGAATAAATCCTCAAGCGCAATATCTATTATTTTATGTATCTCTTCTTCTCCTAAGCTATTAAAGATAACAACATCATCGATACGGTTTAAAAACTCAGGCGAAAAGGTTCGTTTCAGTGCATTCTGAATGACGCCCTTATTGTATTCTTCTTTGTTCTCCAATTGAGCTTTCGTGCTAAAGCCTACACCTTGCCCGAAATCCTTCAATTGACGGACTCCAATATTGGAAGTCATAATGATCAGGGTGTTCTTAAAGTCCACTTTACGACCCAATCCATCGGTCAACAAACCATCGTCCAATACCTGAAGCAAAATGTTAAATACATCCGGATGGGCTTTCTCTATCTCATCGAGAAGAATGACAGAATACGGTTTCCGGCGGACACGCTCAGTAAGTTGTCCCCCCTCTTCATATCCCACATAGCCTGGAGGAGCCCCGATGAGTCGACTTACGGAGAATTTCTCCATGTACTCACTCATATCCAAACGAATCAAGGCATCATCAGTATCAAACATATAGCGAGCCAATGCTTTTGCTAGTTCTGTTTTACCAACGCCGGTAGGCCCTAGAAATATGAACGTACCAATAGGTTTATTGGGGTCTTTCAGCCCGACGCGATTTCTTTGAATCGCTTTGGTCACCTTCTCGATCCCCTCATCTTGACCAATTATCGACTTATTCAAGTCCCCATGCATGTTCACCAGCTTGTTGCTCTCGCTTTTCGCTACCTTATTGACGGGAATCCCCGTAATCATAGCGATCACTTCAGCTATATCGTGCTCATCCACAGGGTAGCGCATAGCTTTCGCGTCTTCCTCCCATTTATTTTTAGCGGCATCCAACTGCTTGAGCAATTTAGACTCGTTATCTCTATGCATCGCCGCTTTCTCGTATTGCTGATTTTTTACGGCCTGATTCTTAGCCTCTTTCAGTTTTTCAATTTTACTCTCCAACTCCTCAATGTTCTTGGGAACGTGTATGTTTTTCAAATGCACACGCGCACCCACCTCATCCATAACATCAATAGCCTTGTCGGGCAAAAAACGATCGCTAATGTATCGATCTGATAGTTTTACACAATTTTTAATCGCTTCATCAGAGTAGGTAACATTGTGAAACTCCTCATATTTGGAGCGGATGTTCTCCAAAATATGTATTGTTTCTTCCGCACTCGGCGGATCAATTATTACTTTTTGAAAACGACGATCTAAAGCACCATCTTTTTCAATGTGCTGGCGGTACTCGTCCAGCGTGGATGCTCCAATACACTGCAAATCCCCTCGGGCTAGTGCAGGTTTGAAAATATTCGATGCATCCAGTGAACCCGTAGCTCCACCCGCACCTACGATAGTGTGTATTTCGTCAATAAACAAAATCACATTATCTGATTTTTCTAACTCGCCCATGATGGCCTTCATGCGCTCTTCGAATTGACCTCTATATTTCGTTCCGGCAACCATCGCAGCCATATCCAACATCACAAGACGTTTATTAAACAAGGTGCGGCTAACCTTTCGCTCATGAATGCGAAGCGCCAAACCTTCCACGATAGCTGTCTTCCCTACACCAGGTTCACCAATGAGTATGGGGTTATTTTTCTTTCGACGACTCAGAATCTGAGAGACGCGCTCGATTTCTTTGTCCCGACCGATTATCGGATCTAACTTATCCTCTTCTGCAAGCTGAGTAATATCACGCCCAAAATTATCCAAAACTGGAGTTCTCGATTTCGTGCCACTCTTTCTACTATAACGACTTCCACTGCTATCTGATCCACCATCCTCAAAAGGAACATCGCTATCTGAAGCCGCAGCAGAAAACATATCTGAATCTGAATAATCCAACTCTTGCTTTACAAATTCAAGTTCCGATTTGAATCCTTCATAGTCCACATCAAATTCATCCAACACCTTTGCACCGAGATTATCTCCATGCTTCAAGATGGATAGAACCAGCAGCTCTGGACTAATCTCATCCTGACCCATTGATTTTGCTTCCAAAAAACTAACTTTTAGAATTTTTTCAGCATGATGGTTCAAATACAGACGGCCAATATTGAAATTCGCTTGTTCTTTATTGCTTTGTGGGGCCAGTTCAGTTATCGCTTCTTTTAATTCATTGAAATTCACATCCAACGAATCCAGTACTACAACCGCAAGATTGTCGCTATCCTTGACTAATCCCAAAAGAAGATGCTCTGTGCCAATATAATCACTTCCTAGATTGAGTGCCTCTTCGCGACTCAATGAAAGAATTTTCTTGACTTTCGGTGAAAATTTTCTATTCATGTTATTTTTTCAATTCGTACGGTATCTCAAAATAGTTAATAATTTCAACCTACCAATAGTTTAATCCTATAAACTAATAAAACCATGCCAGTAGTACAATTAGGCCGAATTGACACAAATAGCAAATATAAGTGGAAATATTGGCAGGATCGGGCTTGTACTATGCACTTTTATTCAACTGTAAAATGATCCTCATATTATTAGAGTGGGATCTATTTTTTTTTGGCCGGCACCGCATTGGATTCTAAATCCAATGCGGTCGGGCTATTCGCTTGTAGTGCGCACCGAAGATCCGGACCGCCCTATGGTCATACCCTAAAAGCAGGCCCCTGCTGGCTGCGGAGTCTATTCTAGCCTTCCTCGCCAGAGGGCGGATCACGGATCTTCGGCACGCCCTATCGCTGCTATCCCTGCCGGATACGATATGTGATCCTTTTTTATGTTGATCAAAACTTAGGTATGCTGTGTAAAATAGCAGCATTTCTCACACGCTGCGATCTCCGAAGTGGTTTTATACCAAGTCGAAGTCAACTTAGGGAAAAAATAGGGGGGGTGGTCTTATTTTGGTAGCGCTAATGACCTCTAATTCAGGAAATCCTAGTGCTTTCTCAATTTAGATCGCCATAATCATTCATATGCCATTTTAAACCATTATTTTTACAGATGTGTTATAAAGCTTAAAGTGAAACTTAATATGAAGTATAGTCTCGAAAAAAAAGAAAATTACGCGATTTTTGATTTGGAAGAAGAAAACCTGAATTCCATAATCGCCCCAAAACTAAAATCAGAGTTCATCTTTCTACGGAATGAAGGTGTGTCACACTTGATTCTAGATCTCAGCGATGTGAAATATGTAGATTCATCTGGCTTGAGTGCCATCCTCACAGCTAATCGTTTGTGGAAAGGCGATGGACTATTTCTTCTGGCTGGTATTAATCATGGCAGTGTTCGAAAAATTATAGAGATATCGCGCTTAGACACCATCTTGAGTATTGAAGATGAAGTCACAGATGCTGTGAAAAAAATTAAGGAATTCGAAGCGTCGGCCTCATCCGAATCCTAAAGAGATACTGAAATACTAGAATGACTTTTGAAGTCACCATACTGGGTTCAAACTCCGCATTGCCTGCAGCGGGAAGACATCCCACATCACAAATTTTAAATGTGCACGATCAATTGTATTTGATCGACTGTGGGGAAGCTACGCAGATACAAATGAATAAGTATAAAGTCAAGCGCGGGGGGATAGATCACATCTTTATTAGTCACCTTCATGGAGACCACGTTTTAGGTTTACTCCCATTAATCAATTCTTTCGCTTTAAATCGGCGAAAGCGCCCTATGAATATTTATGGGCCCAAACCCATTCGCCGGTTTATTGAACACCAGCTGGAATGCACCCATTCTGTGATGCCATACCCCATACATTTTCATGAGTTTGACGAAGGATATAGTGGCGCAGTCATGGAAGACGAATCCTTAACCGTATATTCCGTTCCTCTGGACCATCGAATTCCAACGCTGGGATACATCTTTACTGAAAAGGAGCAAGCTCCTCATATCCTTCCAGAAGAAATGAGAAAGCATGGTATTTTATTTGACAAGGTTCCGGCGATAAAAAGTGGAGAAAGCGTACTGAATGACAAAGGTGAACAAGTTCAGGCTCATCAACTCACTCGACCTGCTGCGCCCCCCAGATCCTATGCCTTTATGTCAGATACGAGATATAATCCTGCTTTAGCGAGTCGGGTAGAGGAAGTGGATTTGTTATACCACGAAGCCACATTTTTGCACGAATTGATTGATAGAGCTGAAAAAACAAAGCATACTACGGCTAGGGAGGCTGGTGAGTTTGCAAGCGCGGCTCGGGTCAATAAGATGATTATCGGTCACTTTTCAACCCGATATCAAAATTTGACCCCTTTACTCGAAGAAGCAAAAAACTATTTTTCTGAAACGATGTTAGCCCTTGAAGGACGTACCTTTGAAGTTCATCAAAAGGATGTTTAGAGGTTTTTTCCATCTCAATTTTTGGCTATCTACAAATAACAATTATCTTTGCAATCGCTTTTCAAAAGAGCAGATTCCGTAGCTCAGCTGGTAGAGCATCTCACTTTTAATGAGAGGGTCTTGGGTTCGAGCCCCAACGGAATCACGAAGGGTTTTCAGTTCGCTGAAAACCCTTTTTTAATATTCGGTACTTTCTTACACTTATCCTAAAGATGCTCAAAACGCTTTGATTCTGGTTTTGCAAGAGACACTCTAAACTTTGAAAAAAGGATTCTTCTCTCAACCTTTATACAATGAGCTATTAGAAGCCTACTTTATCTGGCGGACAATCTTCGGTGATATCCCAGTCAATAACTCGTAAATAAATCGCCCGGATATTCGGGAGGCATGATACCAGTCAAATTCCCCCTTGGCCTCGATGAGTTTGACGGACTTTTCAGGTTTGGGACTATTCTTTACCCCTACATCAACAATAATTTGATTCATATTGACCCGGCCAATTATAGGGCAGTATTGCTCTGAAATTTTCACTTTCCAGTTATTTGATAGAGCCCGGGGAAATCCGTCTCCGTAGCCTGTAGGGATCATCACCGTTTTTGTTTTATTTTCGGTTTGGTAGGTCTGCCCATACCCCGTATATTTTCCACTCGGAATGTCCTGATACCCCGCAACACTCGAATTCCATTCCAGAGCAGGAGAAGGCTCGTCGTACTCAGCTGGCCATAGGGATCGGCTAAATTCCGAAGGAAAAAATCCATAGGCTAAAAGCCCTATTCTCGAATGCGTAAAAAAATCAAGGGAGTCTAACATCAGACCCGCAGAATTAGGCCCATGCCATTCTAAATCTGAGGCTCTGCGAGGCAGGACATTCCTCACCTGATCTTGAAAGGATCGAAATTCATGTAACTGTTTTTTGACCCGCTCCATATTTTCTTTTTCATCTGCACCAGAGAGGTGAGTAGAAAATCCAATTATTTGGACTCCGGCATGGTCAAATACTCCTTTCCCTTCCTTCCAGAATTCTTCAGGAACGATGCCGGTACGGTACATTCCGGTTTCCATTTCCAGATGAACACTTAATTTGGGATGATTCGCACCAGAGTTATCCCAATACTCTAGGAGGGTCCTTAAAAAGGAAAGACTCCAAATGGTAAGCTCAATCCTTTTTTGTGCGCAATTTTTCAGATCACCTATCTCTACTGGGCCTATGAGTAAAATTGAGATTTCAGAATACTTTTCCCTTAAAGTGAGTGCATCGGTGAGATGGTAGCAAATCAACCGCTTGACTCCTGCTTTGATAAATAATTGGGACGCTTCCATAAGCCCGTGTCCATAAGCATTACCTTTAACAACGACACCCAGTGGTTTTCGAAAGTATAGCTGTAGGGTGTTTATATTTTTGAGGAACCTTTGCTCATGGATTACCAGGCTCTGATAATATTGGGCGTGCAGTGTCATGATGGAAATATTTTACCCGGATTTAGGATATCCTTCGGGTCAAATACCGCTTTGATGTTTTTCATTAGTTCGATTTCTATGGGTGAAAAAACAATATCCATGTAATTTTTCTGAACCCATCCAATACCGTGTTCTCCAGAAATGGTTCCCCCCAAACTTTTTACTTTTTCAAATAAGGATCGAATAGCGATCGGAAGATCTTCGTTCCACTCTTTTTCGGACATATCACCCTTTAAAATATTGACGTGCAGGTTTCCATCTCCAGCGTGTCCGTAGCACACAGATTCAAAGCCATGTTCAGCCCCGATTTCTTTTACACTTTTGAGCAAATCAGGAAAAGCAAACCTGGGAACGACCGTATCTTCTTCTTTATAAATAGACCCTCTTTTTACCGCTTCTCCAACTACGCGGCGCATTTTCCACAAGCGTTCCTTTTGAGCTTCAGAGTCCGCCATCAGTATCTCTCCACAATCGAATGACTCCAGCGTATTGTAAATCTTTTCAGCTTCCTCCATCAGTAAATCGGGATCGTTTCCATCTAATTCAATAAGGAGATGAGCTTCTATATGGTCTGGAATTTCTAATCGTTCTTCCTCGGGAAGGACGCGGCTGGCAGCATCTAAGGCAGCTCGCTCCATAAACTCCAGGCCTGAAGGTGTGATTCCGGCTTTCATAATTGCGGGCACTGCTGCCGCCGCTTCTTCCAGCTTGGAAAAAGGGGCTAACATGAGCAGTGTGTGACTAGGGTGGGGGATCAGCTTGAGCACAATTTCAGTGACGACACCTAATGTCCCCTCACTGCCAACTAATAGCTGTGTGAGGTTATACCCCGTAGCATTTTTTAGTGTATTACTTCCCGTTCGAATGACCTCCCCCGAGGCCAAAACGACTTCTAAATTAAGGACGTAATCTTTTACTACTCCGTATTTTACAGCTTTTGGCCCCCCACTGTTTTCAGCAATATTCCCACCAATAAAACAACTGCCTTTGGAGGCAGGGTCTGGCGGGTAAAACAAGCCCCTGGATCGCAATTCATCCTGCAGATGCTGGGTGATTACACCGGGCTGAACAAATACCATGAAATTATTTTCATCGATATTCAAAATTTGGTTCATTCGTTTCATGCTGATCACCACGCCACCAAAAGCAGGAATCGCTCCCCCACTGAGGCCCGTCCCTGCGCCTCGAACCGTAACGGGAAAAAGCCTTTCATTACAATATCTCATGATTTTGCTGATCTCATGTGTAGATGTAGGCTCCAGAACCACTTCGGGAACTATGGAAATATCCTCCGTCTCATCTCTGGAATGCTGTTCTAAAGCAGTTTTATCAAAGATGACTCGTTCTGAATCCAGAATGTCCTTAAAGTGATTGAGGTCTTTTTCTTGGACCTTTTCGTATTTATTTTTCACAGTTGTCATTTTATCTGCAATTGAATTAGGCTTAAAATTAAAACACCAATACCTTTATGCTGTTCTATAAAAGTCACAATGAATAACAAAAAGCCTAAAATACAAATTATCGGCGGCCCTTGCAGTGCGGAAACGGAGGATCAGGTTCTTCGGCTGGCCATTTGGGCAAAAAAGCTGGGCTGGATCCGATTTCGTGCGGGACTATGGAAGCCCCGCACACGTCCGGGCTTTTTTGAGGGAGTGGGCGATAAGGGACTGTCTTGGCTCAAAGCCGCTCAAGATGCTTCCGGAGTCCCGACCATGACGGAAGTAGCTACACCCCGACAGGCTGAGAAGGTACTAGAAACCGGGCTTAATGGGTTTTGGATTGGCGCACGAACCACTGTCAATCCTTTTTATGTTCAGGAAATTGTAGAAGTTATAAAGGGCACAGATACCGAGGTATGGATCAAAAACCCCATCCATCCGGATCTGAACTCCTGGATCGGCGCGATTGAACGTTTTTCGTCTGCAGGTCTTAAAAATATAGGTGCAATCCATAGAGGCTTTTTTGTCTTTAGAACTTCGGACTTGAGAAACTCTCCCGTTTGGTCTATTCCATTAGGTCTAAAAAAACACTTTCCCGAGTTGCCTGTTTTTTGCGATATTAGCCACATCGCGGGTAAAAGTGAACGATTACCTATGGTTCTGAGGCACGCCCTGCATCTAAATTTTTCAGGTATCATGGCCGAAATACATGAAGACCCCGTTTGCGCGTTGACAGATAGCGAGCAACAAATTAAACCGGACTTCTTTTCTGAAATGATTGATGAAATACAAAACAATGATTTTAAAGGCAAAGAGTCAATGAGTAATCGGATGATGAAAAGTGAAAAGGGGCAGTGGTTTGAGGCGATTGATCTTGAAATTCAACGTTTACAAAAAATTCAAGATGATATTCCAAATCAAATGGATGAACTCATTTCGCATTTACGCATTGATAAAAAATAACACTTCAGTCTGAGAGCCGACGACCTAATACAAACAAATGAAATCAATAAAGCAGCAATCAGAAAGTATGATTCCCACAAATTGGGGCGAATTTCGAATGATTGCATTTTCGAGTCAGAATGATGATTATAGCCCGCATCTAGCACTGCTATCGCCTGACTTTGATCCTTCCGAAACGGTGCTGGTTCGAGTGCACTCTGAATGTCTTACGGGTGATATTTTTGGATCTAAACGCTGTGACTGTGGAGATCAGCTGCATCATTCCTTAGAAAAAATAAGCAAATCGAATGGCGTGCTGATTTATTTGAGGCAGGAAGGAAGAGGAATAGGTTTAATCAATAAACTAAAAGCTTATAATTTGCAGGATCGGGGATTAAATACGAAGGATGCGAATGTCCACTTAGGCTTTGAACCCGATGAGCGAACTTATGGCGTAGCGATAGAGATATTAAAACAACTAGAAGTCGAAAAAATAAAGTTGCTAACGAACAATCCGGAGAAGCTGGAAAGTATAGAGGAATCAAGTATTAATCTGGAAGCCCGAGTACCTCTAATTATGCCTTTTTCACCGGATAATCAAAGGTATTTAGAAACGAAACGAGACTTTATGGGACATCTATTGGACAAATAGATTGAAAATTCGCTAAAAACTATTTGGATTGAGCTGCCTCAACCTCGGGCATTTGGCAGTTTTCTTCCGGAGATTTTCCGCAGACGGTGCATTCACCAATCTGATTTTTTATCATGGGGTTATTCGTAGCACATGTTCCGCGAAATTCATTCCCGGTAAAAATGTGGCGAATATTGATGAGTGCAAAGCTAATGCCAAAGACCCCAAAAATTATGACTAGGATATATAAGAATTCCATGTGTTCTATTTGTAAATTTAACGCAAATATAAGGTGATTAGTTTACCAAAAACGAAAAGATGAACCCGAAAGTAAGAGAAATACAAGTTAACGATAAATTAGAAAAGGTAAAGGCATTTGAGAGGCTGTTGCTGACCATGGATGTCTTGCGTGAACTTTGCCCCTGGGATCAAAAACAAGACTGGAAGAGCTTAAGACCGCTGACGATTGAAGAAACATACGAATTGGCAGAGGCTATTTTAGATGAGGATGTTTCCGGTGTGGAAGAAGAATTGGGTGACATTTTACTGCATATAGTCTTTTACGCTAAGATAGGAGAGGAGGAAGAAAAATTTTCTATCGTGGAGGTCATCCATACCCTTTGTGATAAATTGGAACAAAGGCATCCTCACATTTATGGGGATGTGAAGGTAAAAGATGAGGAAGAAGTGAAAAGAAACTGGGAACGATTAAAAATGAAAGAAGGAAAGCAAAGTGTTTTGTCGGGAGTGCCCGGTGGACTCCCTTCTATCGTCAAAGCATATCGCATGCAGCAAAAAACAGCTCAAATGGGTTTTGAATGGGCTGAAAAGGAGGATGCCTGGAAAAAAGTAGAAGAGGAGATTGAGGAATTTCGAACAGCAAAGACCCAACGAGAAAGAAAAGAAGAATTGGGTGACCTGTTTTTTAGTCTGATCAACTACGCGCGGTACGAAAATATAGATCCTGACGAGGCTTTATCTCTCACTAATGCTAAATTCAAGGCTCGATTTGAATACATTGAGGCCCACGCGTCGAAGCCTATGGGTAAGATGACCCTTGATGAAATGGACGCATTATGGAATCAGGCAAAAGAAAATTTGTAAAGCCTTAAATAGATTTTGGTGAAATTGAGGAATAATGCTACCTTTGCGGGGCTGAAAACATAAAATACAAAGAATACATTGGCATATGGGTGTTTATCTAACAGATGAAAGAAAGAAGGAAATTTTTAAAACCTATGGCGGTGATGAAAAAAACACAGGTCATACGGAAGCACAAATAGCTCTCCTGCACGAGAAAGTGAAAGGGTTATCTGAGCATTTGCGACGCAATCAAGGTGATCACCATTGTCGCAAAAATCTATTGACGACCGTAGGAAAACGAAAGCGCTTGTTAAATTATTTAGCTCAGCGCGATATTGAAAGATATCGAGAGCTCATTTCGGATTTAGGAATTCGAAAGTAAGATCTTTAAAATGCTTCCTTCGGGAGGCATTTTTTTTTGCATATATTTGTCAACGAAGAGACATGAAACTGTGAGGGTTGTCAAAGTAAAATCAGACCTTAATTTGCCAACATCCTGTCCCACCCCTTCGGCCTGTCGGTCTATGTCATTTTTTAAATCTAAAACGAATTTATATTATGGGTGCAAAGACTCCCCACTCCGTCCAGTTTTCATTACCGGACGGCCGAGAAGTAACTATTGAAACCGGGAAATTGGCCACGCAGGCCGATGGCTCAGTGGTCGTGAAAATGGGTAATACCATGCTATTTTGTAGTGTGGTTAGTGCCAAAGAACCCCGACCCGGCCAACCGTTCTTCCCACTATCCGTCGATTATCAAGAAAAATTTGCTGCCGCAGGACGAATTCCCGGAAATTTCTTTAGAAGAGAAGCTAGATTGTCGGAATACGAAATACTCATATGCCGATTGGTAGATCGGGCAATACGTCCACTATTCCCAGATAATTACATGAACGATACTCAGGTCATTATTAATTTGATCTCAGGAGAGGAAGATACTCTTCCCGATGCGTTCGCTGCTTTAGCGGCTTCAGCTGCCCTTGCTGTGTCCGACATCCCTTTTGCAGGTCCCCTTTCTGAGGTGCGAGTCGCAAAAATTGATGAAGATTATGTAGTAAACCCTGGAAAAGCAGATCTGGAAAAGGCCAGTTTGGATATCATTGTAGCGGCTACAGCCGAAAACATAATGATGGTAGAGGGTGAAGCAGATGAATGTTCGGAGGAAGAATTGATCGAGGCGATGAAAGTAGGTCATGAAGCCATAAAGGTTCAATGTGCCGCACAGTTAGCTCTGGCTCAAAAAGTAGGAGAAAAAGCTCAAAATAAGAGACCTAAGCCAGTTATAGAAGAAGATGCTTCCATTGAAAAGGAAGTGGAACAACTATGTAAAGACAAAATCTTTACCACTGCTGCCGCAGAGTTGGATAAAGAGACTCGCGGAACGCAGTTTAGCGAACACAAGCAAGAAATGTTAGACCACATTTTGTCCGAAAAGGGTGAGGAGTACCTGGCAGAAAAAAAGGACCTGTACGAAAAGTATTACGGTGAACTGAAGAAAAGGGTGATCCGTCAAATGGTGCTGGATGAGAAAAAACGATTGGATGGACGACGCTATGATGAAATTCGGGATATTTGGACCGAAGTTGATTATTTGCCCTCTACTCACGGATCAGCAATTTTTACACGGGGCGAAACGCAATCCCTGACTTCTTTGACCTTAGGTACAAAGAAGGACGCTATGATGGTAGATAAGGCTCTGGAACATTATTTTGACGACTTTATTCTCCACTACAACTTTCCCGCCTACTCTGTAGGTGAAACCAAGCCCATGCGAGGTCCGGGACGTCGGGAAGTTGGCCATGCTAATTTAGCTGCTCGCTCTCTAAGAAAAGTGATGCCGGAGAAGCATCCCTACACCACGAGAATTGTATCTGATATCATGGAATCTAATGGCTCCTCTTCTATGGCAACCGTTTGCGCCGGCTCCCTGTCCCTGATGGATGCGGGTATCCATATCAAGAGACCCGTCTCTGGTATCGCTATGGGAATGATTGCCGAAGGTAATCAGATGGCTATCCTTTCGGATATTCTTGGAGATGAAGATGCTATCGGAGATATGGACTTTAAATTGACCGGAACTGAAAAAGGTATTACTGCCTGTCAGATGGATATCAAAATCGAAGGTCTGGAATATCAGGTTCTCAAAGAAGCCCTGGAGCAGGCCCGAGCTGGTCGAATTCACATTTTGGGTGAAATGGCTAAAACCATTTCTGAACCTCGAGCAGAATTGAAACCGCACACGCCAAGAGTGGTAGAGGTAGAGATCGACAAAGAGTATATCGGTGCAGTGATTGGACCAGGTGGTAAGATTATCCAGCAAATGCAGGAGGATACCGGTACGGAGATTGTCATCGAGGAAGAAGATGGAAAAGGAAAGATTCAAATTTCAGGTACAGATAAGAAGTCGATTGATTTGGCTTTGTCTATGATAAACGAAATTGCCTTTACCCCTTCTGTAGGTGATGTATACGATGCTACAGTAGCAAAAGTCATGCCCTATGGAGTCTTTGTTGACTTCAAAGGAAAGAGCGGCTTATTGCACGTTTCTGAATTTGCCCATCACCATGTAAAAGACGTGGCTGAGTTCTTTAGCGAAGGAGATTCAGTCCAGGTGAAATTAGTGGGTATCGATGATAGAAGCGGAAAGATGAGATTATCTCGCAAAGCGCTGTTAGATAAAGATGAGGAGCAAGGATAGGCTCTGTTACTGACAGTATGAATGTAATAAAAAAGCTCTCGCAGTTGCGAGGGCTTTTTTTTATTTAGTTTCGGATTTGGGGTCGATTTTGGTATGATTTCATCCCAAAATACTTCAAGCTGACTTTAGTGCCGCAATACGAAAAGTTGCTATCCCCGAATGTACGCCGCTTCGGGCCGCAAGATGACTAAATATTGTCATGTTCACTGAGGCATTAAGGGAATCCTCCACCTAAAAAAGGTCTTCTTTATTATTGCCTTTTACTCTAATTAGGTTTTGCCGTTTTCAAAATCAAAAGAGTAGGCTTGAGTCCTATGCAGTGAAGTATCAATCAAGCCGTCCCTTCGCGCAAGGGATAGTAGGGGCCGGGAGCGCAGCGAGCGGGTGCCGAGAATCGCCTTAGCGATCTCGAGCACGGAACCCCCGCATAGCCCGACCCTCGAGATCCGCCGTCAGGCGGAGCCTCGGGGATGCGCCCAAAAAATGCGAAGACAAATGAAGCAGAGAAAAAATGGGTAGAATCGTAAAATTCACTTAATGTATGAATTCTGTATCGCGCGGGAATTATTTTTAACTTGCCGCTGTTGTATCATAAAATCTAATCTTTTATCTCCATGCGGCAATTGAAAATCCAGAATGCTATTACCCGCCGGGAAACGCAGGCTCTGGACAAGTATTTTAATGATATTAGTAAAATTGAGCTCATCAGTCCGGAGCGGGAGGCTGAGCTGGCGGAGAAAATTCAATCGGGTGACGAGGAGGCTTTGAATGAGTTGGTGCAAGCGAATCTGCGTTTTGTCGTATCGGTCGCCAAACAATATACCAGTCAGGGTCTATCGCTTTCTGACCTCATTAATGAAGGAAATGTCGGCCTGATGAAGGCTGCGCGTCGATTTGACCCGTCCCGTGGATTTCGATTCATTTCATACGCCGTATGGTGGATTCGGCAGTCGATTCTGAGCGCTGTGCTGGAGTACTCCCGGATGGTGCGTCTGCCTGTAAATAAAATGAATTTGTTTACCAAGATTAAGAGTGCTCGACTGCAATTCGTTCAGGAGTTCGAGCGCCAGCCGACCATCGTTGAACTTGCCGAATTGATGGAGGTTAGCCCTAAGGAAATTGAAAAAATCCTGGAAGAAGGGGAACGACATTTGTCGCTTGATGCCCCTATGGGAAATGCAGAAGATGACGGGGGCACGATTTTGGATTTTTATACTGACGAACAGTTGGATAGCCCGGATTTGAGCCTGATGGAGGAGTCGCTAAAGAGCGAAGTTCAAAATAATTTATCCTATCTCTCTCCCAGAGAGGTTAAAATTTTGACTTTCTACTATGGGATCGGTGATCATGAAAGCCACAGTCTGGAAGAAGTGGGGGAGATGATGGGCCTTACCCGGGAACGCGTGCGGCAGCTGAGAGAAAGAGCTCTTCGACGACTTCGATTTCGATTGACGAAAAGTAATCGTTCGACGATGTAACAGCCATGAGATTTTTGTGTACTTTTTATGACGTTTATTTCATTTTTTGCCCTCCTCCCTAACATTTTTATTACTTTCATGTTAATATTATGAGTAAAGAAGTCAAATTATGAGTGTTTTAGATTCCGTACGTCTCCTGATTTACCGGGTTCACGAGAAAGGATTAGAGATCTTCATGATGAATGAGGACGAGAAATGGACCATGCCGGAAGGTTGGTTAGACGGTGAAGTCGAAGACAAGGAAATGATTGAATTAGATCCGGTTGAGGAGGAAAATGGGAAGATTAGGCGAGCTGTAGCCATAGAGGGAGACTGGCATGATATGCCTTCTATCCGTAATTTGCTCAAACGCGATGTCAATCAAATAAAAGACAAGCTCAAATCACTTTTACCCGGAAATGAAACCGGTGCCTTTTTTGCCGTTAAAGATACGGCTGATAAGGTCGTTCCAGGTGATGATCAACTCATCAATGAACTAGAAGAAATCATTTCCGAGAAAAATTCCACGAAGTATATTTAAGTGATGGCGGCACTTTCCCAATCGCAGTTATCCCTTCCGTCCCATGTCGAGCGCTATGAGGGGAAAGTAAGAGATGTATACGACTTTGGTGAACACATTATGCTGGTAGCTACGGATCGTATATCCGCATTTGATCACATACTTCCACGCCCCATTCCTTTAAAGGGCCAAATTCTCAACACGATCGCTCGGCAATTTTTGGTGGATTCCACATCAATCGCGCCGAACTGGCTAAATGCAGATTTGGAAATAGATCCTGCTGTTTCTTTTGGAAAAAAGGCAGAACCCATACGTATAGAAATGGTTATTCGAGGCTATTGTGTAGGACATGCGTGGCGAGAGTATAAAATGGGGCAGCGTTCCTTATGCGGGGTGCCTATGCCCGAAGGACTTCAGGAGGGAGACGCTTTTCCACATCCGATCATCACTCCCTCTACCAAGGCTGTGGAAGGCCATGATGAAGATATATCAAAGGCAGAGATTTTCTCCCGCGAGATCGTATCTGAACCTGTCTACAAGCAAATGGAGGAGTATACTTTTGCGCTTTTTGAATGGGGGCAGAAAACAGCTCGCGAACGCGGGCTGATTCTAGCAGATACAAAATACGAGTTTGGATTCGATAAAGAGGGCCAGGTAATATTGATTGACGAAATTCATACGCCGGATAGTTCAAGATATTTTTATTTGAAAGATTATGACCGTTTACGTAAGCAGGGTAAGCGGCCACGGCAATTATCAAAAGAGTTTGTCCGGGAATGGTTGATCTCAGTGGGCTTTCAAGGAAAAGAGGGTCAAAATATGCCGCAGATGACCGATGAAGTCGTACATTCGATCACAACCCGATACAAAGAATTGTACGAAACCATTATGGGGCATCCTTTTCGTGGCGCTGAGAGTGATCTGCCCGCCAATGATCGCATTCAAAAAGCCGTGAATGAGAACCTACTTCCTAAGCTTGACCTTCCAGATACGACTTTAAATACCTAAAATGTTCGCCTAGGTTTCCATTTTGGGCAATCGTAGCACGATTCAGTATGTCACTATTCGGGTCTTGCAATTCGTCAGCAATGTGCTCGAGAAATTGCTCTCCAAAAGAAGTAGATGCATCTCGAGGGAGTTCATTGGGGAGGTTATCCACAGCCATAACGTCGATACACTCCGGCTGAAATGGAGCCGCTTCCTTTTCTGTTTTGGGATCGTATCCATAAACCGGGTCATCGATCGTTGACGGTCGAAGGGTAGAAGGTACAGAGGCCACAGGCGCGATATCGCAGGTTACGTCGGCGATGACCTGAATCCGAAAATCATCTCTCCGCATATCTTCCGGGCTGAAAAAGCGTGGAGCTTGATTGTCCCAATAGATGCCATTGATAAAAACATCAGCCATTTTTGTATAAGGCTCAAAAATGCTCTCGTGCTCTTCGGGATGCTTGAAAAAATAGTCGAGGTCAAACTCGGCACCATCTTTACGCGCTGCATAATCGGAGCAGTCCAGCTGAGTAAATACAGCCCGGTCCGTTTCGATCTTCAAAAATGTTTCGGGATCCAGCTGATGGGCGCCCATATCTTTTAAGACTTCGACTGCACCATTGGCAACACGCCCTCCACCGGTGACGACAATTTTAATCGGAGCCAACGCTCGTTTTTCATAGACAGATTTAGCTTCCTCATAATCCCGCAGGTGGTGGAGGCGCGGAAGCGAAAGAATTCCTTTTCGTTGTTCGTAAGTCCAAATGGCATTATGCGCTCCGACCATGCCGGCAAATCGCCCAAAGGCAATCAATCGTTGGCCTTTTTTATGGGTGAGCACCTCGTAGTCGATCAAGCGGATCTTTTTTTCTATTGCTGCCTGAAGCAGGGGGCGGTTATAGGGTTGTTCTTTTATCGTATGTGAAAAGAAAAAGTAGGTTTTATGGGGAATCAGTTGATCTATGGGGACCTCTTTCACGCCCATCAAAACGTCACAGTCCGAAACATCATCTGTTAGAGTAAGCCCTTTTTCATCATATTCTTCATTGGAAAAGCACCGTCTTGCATCCTTTTGAATGCGCACATCGCTTACAAACGGTTTTTTAGACAATAATAATGCATGCTCCGGGCGAAGGGGGACGCGTTGATCGGAGGGTGTTTTTCCTTCTTTGATGATGCCTACAGAGATCGTCATAATCTTGATTTTAGGAATTAAAGATATAAAATGCCAGCCATGGCACCTGCGTTTTTGGATATTATCTGCACGGAAGCCGAAATTTGTTACCTGGGGAACTATTGGTTACCTTCGCCCGTTATAAGAACAGTTCATTGATAGATGGGGCCGACTGGAATCGACAGGGAAGTCAGTTGATTAGTCAGCATGCCGGAGCACGATTATTTATCTCCGTTAGAAACTAATGATCAACCATTTTAATTGGCGAGAATAACTACGCCATGGCAGCGTAATCGATAGATTACAAATGCCTTTGTGCCGCAGGTTTGACACCTGATACAAAGCTTGTCGCACATCATCAAAACTCAGGTTAGCCGAAGAGCTCGTCTTGACTCAGCGGTGAAATTAAAGAGACTACGGCATCAGTTTAGGTACGTTTGCACGCCTATCTGATCGCCCGACAATTAAAGCGCAAACTAAGCATGTAGAAAGCTATTTAGCGCTTTCACTGGACGAGGGTTCGACTCCCTCCGGCTCCACAATTAAATCCTATAATGCATAGTTTACTGCATTATGGGATTTTTTTTTTGCCCTTATCGCACCTTTTTTCCTTTTGTAGTTTGGGCGTGCCCCCGGCACGATTGTGGATTGGGCATTGCGGAGTTGTTTTTGAC
>CAZVFU010000009.1:0-43090 GCA_964626595.1 uncultured Saprospiraceae bacterium | reverse complement strand
CTATTGAGCCGGAGCAGTTGGGTAATTTGCAGGTCAATTTGATTCGGTCTCATGCGGCGGGGATGGGTGCGGAAGTGCCTGTAGAGCTAGTTCGCTTGATGCTGCTGCTTAAGATTCAAAACTTTTGCTACGGGAAATCGGGTGTGCGGCTGGAATTAGTAGAGCGTCTCATTGAGTTTTACAATGCAGATATATTGCCGGTTCTCTACACACAAGGTTCGCTGGGTGCCTCCGGTGATCTGGCCCCTTTAGCCCATTTAAGTCTCCCTCTGATTGGTGAAGGAAAGTGCCATTGGAAGGGTAAACATGTAGAATCCAAAGAAATTTTGGAGGAGCTGGGATGGACCCCTGTCGAACTGCAGGCCAAAGAAGGTTTGGCCCTGCTGAATGGCACCCAGTTCTCCACTGCCTATGCGGCCTGGTCGGTTTTGGAGGCGGAGAATTTGCTTCGTAAGGCCAATATGTGCGCTGCGCTATCCATGGAGGCCTTCAATGTTCAGCTTTCTCCTCTTCACGAGCAGGTGCATGCCATTCGAAAACAAAGGGGGCAAATAGCGGCGGCAAAAGATATTCGTGCGTGGCTGGAGGGTAGCGACTTAAGTGAACGGCCCGGTAAACCGGTGCAAGATCCCTATTCTTTTCGCTGTGTTCCTCAGGTTCATGGTGCATCGGGTGCAGCACTGGAGCACGTTCGGTCTGTGGTTCAAGCTGAATTAAATGCCGTGACCGACAATCCCAATGTACTTCAGGACTATGACGAAATTTTGTCGGCGGGCAATTTTCATGCGCAGCCTATTGCTTTGGTTCTGGATTATTTAGGCATTGCGCTATCTGAACTCAGCAATATTTCTGAGCGCAGAACGTACCAATTGATATCGGGTCAGCGCGGGCTCCCCGCTTATTTAATCGATTCGGCCGGACTTCATTCCGGAATGATGATTGCCCAATATACAGCGGCCTCCATAGTGAGTCAGAACAAGCAACTTTGCTCACCGGCCTCTGTGGATTCTATTGTTTCGAGTCTGGGTCAGGAAGACCATGTATCCATGTCGGCTAATGCAGGTGTAAAAACCCGTGATATCGTCGAAAATGTTTGGTCCGTTTTAGGCGTAGAGTTTTTGACGGCTTGTCAGGCCTGGTCATTTCGAAAAGAAAAACTGTCGGATAGATTACATTCTATTTATTTACAATTTAGGGATCGGGTACCTGTGTTGAAAGAGGATCGCATTCAGCATGACGATATGATGGCAGCCGCTCGATTTATTAGGGAGTTGGAATGAGAAGATGGCTTATTTATTTCAGTTTTCTTTTGTTTCTGGGCACCCAAAATGCAGAAGCCCAGCGGTTCCATGCCAGACTTGATGCCGGACTTGGTGGCTTGATACGCCACTCAAAGAAGTTTCAATTTCCCTCAGATGAATGGACGAAAAGTATCGACCTTTCGGCTCAATGGTTTACACATGATCAGCAAGGCTGGGCTCAATACTACAATTATCCGAATGTGGGTGCTCATTTGCGGTACCACACCTTTGGAAATCGGTCTATACTTGGGGGAGCGGTAAGTCTCTATCCGTCGATTACTATTCCTTTTTCTCGAAATCAGAGCGGCCGGCGATGGGATTTCATGTATGGAAGCGGTCTTTCTTATGTTTTTAGCCCATTCGACCCCTTAGAAAACCCCATAAATACAGCTATCGGAACGCGGTGGAATACCATGACCCGTATTAAGTTTCAATATAGCTTTCCTGTAAAAGCATATCGCTTGGGAATTTTTGCCGATTTCACCCATGTTTCAAATGGTCGTATGTCTACCCCAAACACCGGCTTAAATACAGCCGAGTTGGGTCTTTCCATTTGGCCCTCTCGAGAGGAGCGCTCTTTCCCTGATCTTTCTCCTACTTCTTTTTCCATACGAAAGTGGTCTGTAGAGGCCGCTGGAGTTTTGGCCTGGACCAGTCAAAGTAATTATCCCGGACCGAAGTTTCCCGTCTACGTGGTAAAAATGGCCGTCACAAGGTCAATAACGCCTGTGCAAAGATTGCATCTGGGGGTAGAATGGGAGCGAAATATGGAAAGAGCTCATTTTCAGAGGGGCATGCTTGGGGTGGTCGATCGCAGAGAAGCCCTTCAGTATGCAACAGCCTATTTGCTTTATCTGGGAGATGAGTTTGTTATTGGACCCGTGAGTTTTGGGGTGGTAGCTGGTATATATATTCAGACTCGCAGAAAGACCTTCCCTATTTACAACCAGCTGTTTGCGAGATATTACTTTATTCAAAATGAAAGGCACTCGGGTGCTTTTTTAACCGTATATTTGAAATCTCATTTGGCCACAGCACAGTATTTAGGTTTTGGCCTGGGATATCAACTGTAAATCAAGATGTGTCATGAAAAAAATTGGAATTCTACTTTTAAGTTTAATAATGATGGGCGTTTGGAGTTGTGACCCCGCCAAAAAGGCCTGGAATAACTTTAACCTTTTCCCTGTTGAGGATGACGTCAAACTGGGCTTGCAGGTTAGTCAACAAATAGAGTCGGACCGAGAGAATTTCCCATTATTGCCCGAGCGCGGAAATGAGGAGGCGTATCGTTATCTGCGATCTATGACCAACGAAATATTAAATTCCGGTGAAGTAGACCATCGGGATAAGTTTGCCTGGAAAGTAAGTATTATTGATGATGATGAAACACTCAATGCCTTTGTTACACCCGGTGGATATATCTATGTCTATACCGGACTGATCTTGTTTTTAGATAATGCAGATGACCTGGCAGGCGTAATGGGGCATGAAATTGCCCATGCGGCCTACAGGCATTCCACAGCTCAAATGACAAAACTTCACGGTTTAGATCTAGTGCGTCAAGTGGTCACAGGACAATCTGAGGCCGGCTTAGTGGGACAAATTGCATTATCTCTTACCTCTTTATCCTTTAGTCGATTTCACGAAAGTCAAGCAGATGCAGCCTCTGTTCGGTATTTATGTAAAACCAGGTATAATGCTGCCGGAGCCGCCTCTTTTTTTGAGAAGATACAAGACCAACCCCAACCCCCCGCTTTTTTGAGTACGCACCCCAGTCCTAAAAATCGGGTTGAGGAGATTAAGCAAGAAGCGAAAGAACGGAAATGCTCAACTCGCACGGCTCGAAATACAGAGTATAATCGTATTAAAAAATTGCTTCAGGGACGAAAATAAAGAAAGCCCTGAGAGGAGTTGATTTCGTTCACATGGTGCCCTTGGTTCCAACTTAGTGCTCTTTGCTATTGCATACAGATGATCGTAAAGATCCCGATCGCTTTCTACTACTTTTGAGGAGTCAAAATGAAGCAAATCCCCATGTACCTATGAGCCGGACTTGTTTAACACAGCAAGATTGTCTACATACTCTACCGCTTGATGCAAACTATCTAAGTACACGACTTGATTGGCATCAGATAAATCGGCATGGGCCAATTGATATCCCGTTACGCATATTTTTCCTTCAGGTACCAACTGGGAAAGCTGATTTAAATATGCCCTTGCGGATATTCCTTCGGGTGGCTGATTAATGATTGTAAATAAAAAATCGGGTTGAATAATCTGGCAAGCATCTTTAACATCCTCAAGGGAGGTTCCCAAACCGATGTTAATAGTCTGTACAGATCTGGCCCGTAAAATATATTGCAGGAAAAGAAGGCTGATTTCCTGGTTTTCTCCCTCAGGTAAAAAGAGAAGGAATTGATAGTCAGAAATCGGAGCTGGAAGATTGTGAGTAGCAGAGATAATCCGATTCCGAATCATATAGCTCATAAATTGTTCCTGCACCGGTTTAATGGAACCGGTCATCCAAAGAATACTCAATTTGTTCAGTAAAGGATAAATGACTTCCACCATGCAAGTTTCAAATCCCATGGAGTCAACAAACTTATCCATCAACTCATCAAAATGAGCCTGATCAAACTCAATCATGGCTAATGTCAGTGCATCAATTTGAGGATGACCTCCAACATCATTTTGATTAGCTTCCCGTACCTTTTTTTTAATATCAGACTTACTTAAGGCCGCAATATGAGAAATTCGCATTCCTTGTTTTTTAAGGATGGCAACATTCATGAGCTGCTTTAAATCATCATCTTCGTAATACCTGATGTTCGTATCCGTCCTCTTCGGAGAAAGTAGGTCGTATCTTTTCTCCCATATACGGAGAGTGTGAGCCTTTATGCCCGACAGTTTTTCAAGATCACCAATAGAGTAAACGGCCAAGGGTCAACATATTTTTTAATGAATGCATTCTTTCGAAGGCTTCATGTAATAAAATGTAAAGTGTTTATATCTTTATTATAACACTTTGCTTCTTTGATTGTTTCGGTTCCATAAGTTGATCAAAGAATTGATTCTAAAAAGGGTTTTTTCCTTTCGTAAAAAAAATACATTTCGATGAATATAGGTATTGTTTGCTATCCGACTTTTGGCGGTTCTGGAGTCGTTGCTACAGAATTAGGTTTAGCCCTTGCTCGAAAGGGGCACAGCGTCCACTTTATTACTTACAGCAGGCCAGCTCGTCTTTCCGGTTTTCAAGAAAATGTGTTTTACCATGAGGTTACCACCATGGATTATCCCGTTTTTGACTTTACGCCCTACGAATCTGCGCTGGCAAGTAAGCTTGTCGACGTCGCTACCTATGCCGACCTGGACGTACTTCACGTTCACTATGCAGTGCCTCATGCCTCTGTAGCCTATTTAGCAAAAAGCATACTGGCCAAAATGGGGAAGCACCTACCCGTTATAACTACTTTACATGGAACAGACATTACCCTGGTAGGTAATGATAGGAGTTTTAAGTCCGTCGTAGAATTCGGTATCAATGAATCCGATGGGGTAACAGCTGTTTCCGAATATTTGCGCGATGAGACTTATGCCACTTTTGATGTCCAACAAAATATTGAGGTGATCTACAATTTTATCGATTTTGACCGATTCAAAAGAGTGAACAAAAGTCATTTTCGGGATTTATTGGCTCCGAATGGAGAGCATATTTTGATGCATACCTCGAATTTTCGAAAAGTGAAGCGGGTAAAAGATACCATAGATATTTTGAAGAGAGTCCGGGAACACCATCCCACCATACTACTTTTAGTTGGCGATGGTCCTGAGCGTCCTCAATTAGAGCGACTCACTCGTTCAGAGGGTTTGAACGATTGTGTGCGATTTTTGGGAAAACAGGAAGCTATCGAAGAGCTATTATCTATATCTGATGTTTTTTTACTTCCCTCGGCCAATGAAAGTTTCGGCTTGGCGGCATTAGAAGCCATGGCATGTGAAGTTCCTGTGGTTTCATCTAACATCGGTGGAATTCCAGAAGTCAACATTCATGGTGAAACGGGTTTTTTATATGAGGTAGGCGACACTCTAGCTATGGCAAAAGGGTGTTGCTCTATATTAGAGAGTCCGGAGCGGTTGAATTCATTCCGGGAAAAGGCCCTTAAAAAGGCTAAAGAGTTTCACATCACTGATATTCTAGATCAATATGAAACTTTATACAGGAAAGTAATGACCCAAGTTACCGAATAACTACAAATTTCAATACGGCATCGGAAGGTTGGGCAAATTCACCCTGTCCACTCACCCATGCCAGATATACCCCTGAAGCCACCCGGTCTCCATTCCATTGTGTACCATCCCAAACAGCTTGTCCGCCGAGCGCACGAGTTTCGTGAATGAGTCGGCCTTCTACGTCTGTAATTTTCACCAAAGCGTCTTCAGCCAGCCCCTTAATCGCGATGGGCCCATCATATTCGGGACGCACAGGATTGGGGTAAACATATGCATCGGGAAGATTGAAGGTGTTTCCCTGGGTGGTTTGAGTCCGATAAGCCATCACTCCTTCAGAGGTAGCTATATACATGATTCCGGTCTCCCCATCATATTCAAAATCGACGATCGCATCGCTAAACAAGGGACTATTATTGGTATTCAGTCGAAAAACCTCCTCACTTCCAGAGGGTGATATTACGATGATGCCGCCCTCTGTGCCGACCCACTTCCGATTTGCTCCATCAACCCCCAATGCGGTAATTCGCACATTATTCAATAAGAAGTCTCCTACATTTTCTCCAGCTTCAGCGACGATGGGGCGACTGCTGCAGTCAAAATCAAAAACGGCACTTCCACACGCAAATAAAACAACGCCTTCCGTGGTGCCCGCCCAAATATTCCCACTTCTATCTACGGTAAGACAAGTCACGGCGTTGGTCGGCAGGGCGCTATTGGCTCGATTAAACACTTTAAAGCGCTCCCCATTTATACCTTCCGGATCCGGGTCAAAAACCAGAATTCCGGCATCATTAGCGAAAACCGTAGACCAAATAAACCCGTTGGGATCAATGCTAACATCCACTAAACTAGAGGACGTAGGTACATTCCATCCTTCACATTCTCCATTCCTTCGCAATACTTTTAAGCCTTCAGGAGCACCAAAGTTTGTGAGCCATAAGTTGCCCGTTTCGTCAAAAGCCATACCAGAAATTCGCTCACGCAAATCATCTCCGACTGTTCCTTCTAAACAAGAGTTCTCTTGTGTGTAGACTGCTATATCATCCTCACGATAGCGGACCACCCCGCTAAAGTAGGATCCCACCCAAATCGTTTCTGTGTCAATAGGGTCAATTAATACCCGAAAGAACTCTAATACCGTATCCGGGCTTTCCAATTCAGGTGTATTATCCGGAGACACATTGGTCCATTCGCCATTATTAAGAATATACATTCCCCGGCGTGAGAACTCATAACTAAGTTGTTGATCCCTTGGGCCACCTCCCGCAATAGCCAGCTTTCCATCCCTGAAATCTATATCACTATTAGCAAAATCCTTGGGCCCGTCATTAAAAATATATTCGCAGGGGGCTGTGGGAGATTCGGAAAATCTGTATCCACCAAAATCATCCCCGTAAAAAATCCGTCCTTCCTTCGTTTCAATGGCGTGACTTAGTTTCCCATGGCATGAGAATGGGCTTTCTACGAAGCTTAAATCCGGTTCATAAAACCGAACATAATCTCTATCGGCATTATTCCTAATACCAACTAACAAATAATTATACCCTGCTTGCAGAAATTGAACTCGATCAGTGGGCCGCTCAAAACTGCCGAGTAAGCTCGTTTCACTGCTGTTCCTCAAATACAGAAGTGAATCTTTGGCCAAAAAGAGCTTATCGTCAAAAGTTTCAACCGCTGACAAACCGGAATCTAAGTTCCAGGAGTCAGTCTCATTTTCCCATAAACTCCAAAATTCAAAATTAAAAATTTGAGAAAGGCCCAGGCTAAATATTTCTCCATTCGTTATGGCCAGAAACTGGTCGTTCCAAATGGAGACATCTTCAACAGGTGATGGGGTTTGCACTACTTCACGAATGACGGCATCCTCCAAATCTAAAATGACTAAGCCAAATCCGGTAGCCAACAGGATTTGGTCTTCCCATTGAAATACATTTCGAACGGAACGGTCACCAGAGAGCTGAGTACTTCTGGGGATATCACTAATATTAATGATCTCATCCTCATATATGAGGTCGATATTGCTATCCTTATAAATGACGACAAGGACTCCAACTTGTGAGTTATAAGAAGCCCATTCCACACCCACCCCTGAAAGACCGTCGATAGTTGAAATAAACTGCTGTTGCAAATCAGACTTATTAAAGCGGGTTAGTGTTTGGTTTGCTACGTAAAAAATACGGTCTTCAGTTTCCGTAACATAAGACCCTACCGTGTGAGGAAGGAAGGATCTCCATTCACCAATAGCTAAATCCTCTTGTGCAGAGAGATTGGACTGCAAAACGAGAAATAGCAAACAGGAAAGACAAATTGCCCGAATCATCTGTACAGGTTTGAGGCGTTAATTGCATGGAAAACGGCATCAGGCACCAAAAATTGTATGCTTTTCCCCTTCTTGATTAATTTCCGAACGTGCGTTGCTGAAATATTCATTTGCGTCGATTGAAAAAAATGAACTGACGGATGATCATCAAATCGGGTATCCCCGGTTTGGGGACGATCATAAACATAGAGTTCATAATCTCGAAGCAATATCTCATAGTTTTTCCACTTATGAAAATGTTTCAGATTGTCTCCACCCATTAAAAGAGAAAATGAGCGATCCGGGTGATTTTCATTGAGGTGGACAAGGGTGTCAATAGTATAAGAGGGTTGAGGGAGCTGAAATTCAGCCGCGGAAGCTCTCATCTTGGGATGATCACCTATAGCCTCCTGTACCAGAAATAACCGATCGTGGTCCGGCGCCAGTGTCTTTTTGTCCTTAAGCGGATTATGCGGACTTACGACAAACCAAACCTCTTGAAGGTCACTTTCATTTAACATGTGCTGGGCAATAATCATATGGCCCATGTGAACCGGATTAAACGACCCAAAGAAAAGAGCTGTTTTTTTTAAAGTCATAAGAGAAGTTCAATTTGTAATAGAGCGATCCAGGGTGAGACAAATCCGAGAATGGCACTAGTATAAACTCGGGCTAAAGAGTAAGATTTTAGCCATGATCGAGCAGTCAGCACCCATCCTGACAACCATAAAAAAATGACTACTAACCACTGCGAACCCACCAAATAACTGCTGCCCGGCCATGTAAAGTCTGTAAACCCAAAATAGAAATAGATGAGGGTGGATACGCTGAATAATACGCCCATGCCAAGAGAATGAAAAGAAATCGGAAAGACCAAATTCACAACAAAACTAAAAATTAGGGCTAGAGTGGCTCCCATCGTAATGGTCAGTAAGGCTTCTGGAGTGCCGCCTGAACGATACATGTTCACGGTCAGCCAAATATAAAATAACATAGTGCCAATCAAAGGAAAAACCCGCTCGCGCGCACGGTCCAATGTTTTTACATCCACGAACTGCAAACCTATCATCATACCGGCAATGATAAGTGGAAATAAAAAGCTACTGATCCAAATCTTTATTAGTAGTAGATTTACATTGTTCATAGTGCCTTGAAAAATGTATGGGTTCACTAACCACAATAATAAAACACTATAACTCAGGATCAACCACGGATGAAAAATATAGCTTAACAGCTTAAAAAAGAGTTTCATATGAGACAAAGATAAGATCTCCTGATCAATAGATCGAATATTACAACTTAGGCCTGGTGTTTTGATTTAGAAAAAACTTGTCCGAGCTGAGCTCATTCTATAAGAACCCATTTACACGGTTTGACTCTAAAATTCAATACCTTCGATTAGAATATTGAGAGAGCTACAAAATCATTTGATCCGCTATTGCGTTATACGTTTTATGAAATCTAAGTTTTTTTATGAGTGTTTCAGAACGAAATTGGCCAATGCCTTAGGTATTGGTTTTATTTGTTTATGGTCCGCACTTGCTTTAGTCGGCCAAAATAACGATACTCTCCGAACAGAGTATATGTATATAGATGGACAACGAATTCAGGCGTTAATTACCGAAGATGATACGCTTTTTTTGGCCGAAATCGACTCCGTTCAGATCTCATCACCTCGAAAATTTGACAGTCGCGAAGACTATATTACCTATCTCCGTTACAAAAAATATGCAGCTAAGGTCTACCCCTATGCCAAAAAAGCCGTCAAAATATACCGAGAGGCAGAATATGTAACCCGCATGATGGATAAACGATCGAGAAAACGTCATTTGAAGCGATTGCAAAAGGAATTGGAAGAAAATTTTGAAGACCCCTTAAAAAAACTCACTAAAACCCAGGGGCGTATATTAGTAGAGATGATAGAAAAAGAGTTAAATATGCCCATTTACGACCTGATCAAAGAGACCAGGGGCACGTTTTTAGCTAGTTATTACACGGGCATGGGAACAATATTTAGTTATAATTTAACTGAAGGGTATATTGAAGGGGAGGATGAGCTTATGGATATCGTGCTCCGTGATTTTGACGTATCTCATGACATTGAGCGGATTATAAAAAAATACGAGCAGGATCGATTACCAATGATACCCAATCCTTGATTAATTTGTACCTTTCGAAGCACCTCTCAAATGATTATTAGTTCCAAGAATGACAACGTATGAAATCGGATGAGTTTTTAGGGAAAGATTTGGTTCTTGAATCCAAGGATATACAGGCAGGCTCCGTAGAATGGAAGAGCCCTTCGAATATAGCCATAGTTAAATACTGGGGAAAGTATGGGCGGCAACTTCCTCGAAACCCCTCTATCAGTGGCACCCTCACGGCAGCACATACCATCACAAAATTAAGTTGGCAAGCCCGTCAACAAAGATCGGACACAACGGGAGTTGATTTAGAATTTTTATTCGACGGTAAGCCCGCCCCAGCTTTTAAAGCGCGAATCGCTTCTTTCTTAGAACAGCTCAAACCGCAATTTCCTTTTTTAAGTCAACTCTCTCTTCAGGTCGATTCTTCAAATTCCTTTCCTCATTCCTCCGGAATTGCTTCATCAGCATCGGCCTTGAGTGCACTTAGCCTTTGCCTGTGCAGCCTGGAGGACCGACTGTTTGGCACCTTAAGTGACGATGATGAATTTGAGCGGAAAGCCTCCTATATTTCCAGGCTGGGCTCTGGAAGTGCAGCCCGATCCATTTTTGGGTATTGGTCGATATGGGGGAAGTCAGGGGAATGGCCTCAGTCCAGTGATACCTTCGCTGTCCCACTTAAATCGCATGTCCACGATATGTTCATGAATATGAAGGATGCTATTCTCATTGTATCTAAAAAAGAAAAGTCTGTCTCGTCCTCAGCGGGCCACCAACTCATGGATGAGAACCCTTATGCTTCGGCCCGCTATCATCAAGCACAAAACCGTATCATCAGTCTTCTTCATATTCTAAGCCGGGGCGATTGGGAGGAATTTGCACGATTAGCCGAGAGTGAAGCTTTAGGTTTACACGGATTAATGATGTGTTCTTCACCGTCTTATATCCTCATGGAACCTGACACCATAAAATTAATTCATATGATTCGGTCCTGGCGTGAAGACGAGGGACTTCCCGTATGCTTTACCCTCGATGCAGGGCCCAACCTTCATGTTCTTTACCCACAAAAGCACGCCAAAAAAATAGAGGAGCGAATAGCCGCTGATTGCACTCCATATTGTCAGGATGGACAGATCATTTTTGATGAATTGGGCCCTGGCCCTGTCGAACTATAACTCAAAATAATGATTCATTTAAAAAATAAGGTTTGGGCTCTTTTAGCTGGACTGGGACTGTTGTTGCCATCTTGTTTAGCACAACCTACAGGGCTGGTTCAAAACAAGGCCTACGATCGGACCCTTTCTACCATGCTCAATCCCGATGAAGTCTCTGTTTTAAGTGTAAATCAACTCCATCAGCTTGGACCAGAAAATGTCATCCTACTCGACACTCGTTCTCGGGAAGAATATGACGTCAGCCATATCCCTGGCGCCATATGGGTGGGGTATGAAGAATTTCAGTCTGAAAGAGTGCGTAATTTAAATCCTGATCAGAAAGTTATTGTGTATTGCTCTGTCGGGTATAGATCAGAAAAAATTGGTGAAAAATTACAAGATCTTGGATTTACAAATGTCCAAAATCTTTATGGTAGTATATTTGAGTGGGCAAATCAGTCCTATCCACTCATCAGTCCATCCGGAGATACCATTCAACAAATTCATGCATATAATCGAGTTTGGGGAAAATGGATGACCAATGATCAAGTAGAAAAAAAGTACTGAGCATTTCTTGTTTGTCAATCAAGCGGAACTTGACGAATCAGCAAATCAGAAAACTGCTCCGGCTCCCGAATCAGACGATATTCTCCATTTAACATTAGGATTTCTGCGGGCCTCAAACGTTGGTTATATTGCGAGGCCATTGAGAACGCATAGGCACCTGCATTATGAAAGATCAGAATATCGCCTACATTTAGTTTCGGTAGATTCCGCTTTGAGGCAAAGGTATCTGTCTCACATAAGTATCCAACGACACTATACGCCTCTGTACTTGCATGCCTTTCCTTCCGATACACACTGATTTTGTGGTTTGCTTCATAATACATCGGTCGAATAAAATGGTTAAAGCCCGTATTTAAATGAGCAAATTGCGTACCGTAGGTAGTTTTTATCTGTGAGACTTTGGCCAGAAAAAAGCCGGCCTCGCTCACCAAATACTTGCCTGGCTCAACAACCAAACGAACTGAGTGCCCACATTGTGACTCAAACTCTTTCATCTTCGCAGTTAACCAATAGCCGATCCCATTGATATCTGTTGCTGAATCATCATCGAAATACGACACCTTGAAGCCTCCTCCAAAATCCAAATACTCAATCGTATCCCGGAACGCTAATGCTTCTTTAAAAAGAATTTTTGCTCCCTTTTTTATCGCCTCCACATTTCCTATATCAGAACCCGTGTGAATGTGCATCCCAACCACTCGAATGGCTCCAGAAGACTGCAGCTTTTCGACCTCTCCCATTTGATCTAAAGAGAGCCCAAACTTTGAGGCCTGATGTCCAACAGATATTTTTTCGTGCCCTCCGGCTTTTACTGCGGGATTAATACGAATACAAACCGGTAAGCCCGGGCGCTCCTCAGACAAGGCCTGAAGTGATGGAATGTGATCTAAGCTGAGAGAATAACCCCGGTCGAGGGCGGCCCTGCACTCGGCCAAAGGAACACCATTGGGCGTAAAATGTATGCGGTCCGAAGGGAAACCCGCCATTTCACCTATTCGCCCTTCATTTACACTAACTACATCAAGATGCGCCCCTTTATCGGCAAGCAATTTCAAAATATAAAGGTTGCTATTGGCTTTACATGCATACCGAATTTGATGCTGGTGATCCGAGAGTGCCGCCACAAGCGCATCATATTGAGATTGAATCCGGTTACCATCGTAAATATACAAGGGGTACTGATAATTCTCGCTCCAGGGTTGCTCCTGAAAAAGCTTAACATTTTCACGGCTCACAGCCATCTGTTACAGTTTTTGATGAAGGTGAAACAAAACCTTTTCAATATCTTCCTGAAGGTCATTCGGACTACCCAAAAAGTGGTTATGCATATAACTAAAAATATACCATTTCCCACTTGCTCCTTTTATGTACCCACTGAGATTATAATTGTTGCTGAGTGTCCCTGTCTTAGCATAGATATACGGTTCTTTAGATTGCTCATATCTGTTTTTCAAGGTCCCTTGCTGACCGTTTGCCGGGAAATACGCTTGAATTTCCTCCCACCCTATCATCCTTTGAATGCGATCCAGTTCTTTCACTAAATAATTCGGACTCAATAGATTGTACCGGCTGAGTCCGGATCCATCAACCCACCTGATTTGTGCAGAATCCGGTATGATAGCATGAATGGCAGCCGACGTTTGCAAGCTATCTGTAAGGGTCCGTCCTACCATCAGTAAAATTTGTTCGGCCAGAAAGTTGTCACTTTCCCACATCATTTTGCGGAGCAAAGTATCTGTCGGAAATTTTCCCTGAGGAATCCACTGTCCTCGCGGAGCCTCATAACGACTCAAAAACACTCGGCCCATTTTATTCTCCCACAGTTGACTCAGCAAGTAAGGTTCGTTCAAAAAAGGCACTGAAAATCGCGCTTCATGAGATGTCTGAGCCCCGACCCGAATATCAAATTTATTAATATACTCTTCCCGTTTCATTTCAATCTTTGTCCCTTTCCCCAGACGAATGCGACTATATTGAGCCAGATAGTCCGGTTCTAATTTGATTTCAGAACGGAGGCTGTCCCAAACCACCTGGAGCGCATTCCCATAAATTGGAAAGGAACTGCGCTCGGCTTGATAATAATATGGATAATCGTCCCAGGCCCAACCCGACCCAAAACGCTTGGGCTCAATTTCGGGATAGTATAAAAAAAGCGAGTCAAAACCTCTCATCATTAACTGCAAGGAGGCTTCTTGCAAGTAGGTGTCAAATTCCGGATGAAGCATAGCCGGATGCCCCGTACCTCGGAGATACATGGATCGGCCGGCATTAAGCTGCTCATACAAGGGAAGAGAATCCGCCAAATGTTCTAATGCCGCTCGAAAAGTCAAGATTTTTGTATTGGAAGCCGGGGTGAAAAGTTTGTCCCCCTGAAACTCATATACAAATTCTGACGCCTCGGGGTCATAGACCACCAAGCCTTGAAAATGGTCCCCTAAGGGAGATAGCTGTAATCGCTCTTCGAGTTCTTTAACCTCTTTTTTACTAAAGTACTGACTCGAATGGCAGGCAGAGAAAAAAAGTAAAAGAGCAAGGCTGTAGAGTAAAGGGTAAATTTTCATTTGATGTACGGTTCAGTCGTTAAGTGAAAATATTCGATTCCTACTCGGAAAAATAGAGAGCTATTTTTCGCTTACTTTATTCTTCGTGAAAAAAGGCTTTATAAACGTCAAGCCTACGCGAATTTCCCCTGCCTGAATATCCGATTGGCTGTATGGAATAAAGTCGTTCTCGATCAGACCGGATGTATTGGCAAATTCTAATACCCATCGATCTCCACAAGGACGCTGATAGGTAATGCCTGCACCTAAGACTGGAAAATCCCCTAATTCTCTGCTTCGGTCGTCGGAAATCGGATATATCCCATCAAAAATAAAAGCCCAATGGTCGGAAATGGAAAGCTGCGCAGCAAGGCCCGCAAAGAATAATCCATTGTCTTCAGTAAGGGGGGCCATATTTCGATGTTGGTATCCACCGAGGGCCTGCATGCTAAAATGACGACTATAACGCCGGCTGATTACGAGTTGAGAGGTATAGGAAAATCGGTGAGCCATCTCTCCAAAATAGGTCATGGATTCCGGGTCTCTGCTGGCGAGTTGAAAAGAAGCTGTTGTAACATGTGAAAACGCAATTCCTAAAGGCATTCGGTTCGTGGAATCTGACTGTTTTAATACATTCAGTTTCAATTCACCATTCACTAACTGACGCTGCACTCCACTTCCTTTGGTTCGGCTTACTCCCAGCTGAATTCGATCCGTTATCCCATAGTGAAGACCGAAATACATATCCTCCAACTCATCCAGGCCATAAAAGTTCTCATACCCTCCATCAGCACCTCCCATATCTCCAAATCGGATCGAAGCCCGCAACGCCAGTACACCCTTAGGCAAAGTTTCAGTAGTAGGACTGTAAATCAGCCGATCCACCTGCACTGCCCTCTCTTGCCCTATAGAAATCGAGCTGAAAAAACACCACCCCATCATAAATAACACCCATCTGGCAACTATCCATCGCATAACTAACGAATTTTTATCAAAGATATATAAATTCCTACATACGTTTCTTTTGCTCTCTGGCTTTATCTATCTCTATATTTTTTTGGGCGTCCACTCGATGATCCGCCTCTCGGCGGGCCCTCGATTGCGCTACGGTCGCCCGCTTTCGGCTACCGGCGGTGCCGGCATCTCTCCCTTCTCAGCCGCCTGACAGCGGCCGAAAAGGGAGCCGGGCTCCCATCGCTGACGCAAAGCTGCTTCATTAATAATTTAAAAACGGAGGAAAGATCATAGCTGCTGACCACGCCGTCCCAGACACATTTCTCTCTTCATTCCCTTAGCCATTTTTAGTGTTGACCCATCGGGATACTCTGGGAGACTTTTTCTAAAAAGGGAGGGCACAAACCGTATCCAGAGACTCGTTTTTAGAAATAGAACTGGTGAATCAATGGACATTTATCCACTCACATTCAGCTATTCGGGATATCCTTGATCGATCCAGCAACGCAAGGTGTTCAGGTCACCATCGCTGAGTTCGGTAGGGCCACTGGCATTGGATGGCGGCATATTTTGACGGACCAGCACCCGATCTTCAAAGCCTCCGGTTTCCACCTGAGCTGCCACCTCGCTGTAACTGGAATAGTCGGGAAGCCCCGTACCCGCAACATGGCAGCCACTGTAGGCACAATTTGTATTGATGATCATCTGTATGTCATCATTAAAAGTGAGGTCTTCCACACATTCAATTTCATCCATATCTGGCATCATGGCATCGTCATCACTGCAAGAGGTAAAATAGCAAAGGGCTATAAAACCCAAAACGAGGGGGAATAAGTACTTTCTCATGGTCATAAGATGATTTTTTGACTCGAATCGGTATAGTAGGCTGGAGTCATTACAAAATATCTACTTGCTGACGATTACCGAACTGGAACCGCAATCCTAAATGGTGAATTCCCCCAGCAAGATGATAAGATCCAAACCCGTAATCAAACTGAATCCCCTTAATTACGATTCCAAAGCCACCTGAGAACCCCGCCAGGCTTCCCCAGTTAGGCAGGCGCAATTCCATTCGCCGTTGATGGTCATAGCCCAGTCGAAGTCGAAACTGTTCTTTTTTTCCGATGAAAAACTCGGCATTTACAGCCAAATGGCGTGCAAAATTATCCATCCACATTCCAAAGGCGCTTTCTTCTTCGGAACCCGCAATTTGGCCGATAGTTTGCGATTCCTCACCTACTGGACTATCGTAGAGTAGGTTCCATCGATTTAAATTGTGATAAATAAGAGAAAACCGCATTGGCAAATGTGCCAGTCGCTTGGATAGCGCGAGATTGAGTTGCGATCGAAGTCCTTCATTTTCTACATCGAAACGGGACCATTGCCAGCCGATATTTCGCCAGGCCATGCCCACTGTAAATTGTTTCTCTTCGACGCTGTAAAGCAGCCCCAAATGAGTGGCCATTCCAGAAGAACTAAATTCGGCCAGTTCACTCTGCATATATTCTACGGATATGCCCGCATAAAGTCGCTCATACACTCTTTTCGAGACGCCGAAGTAAAAGGACAAATCTCTCGCACTAAAGTCACCTATCTGTTGTCCCTGTGGATTTGCCGTGATAAAATCGCCATAATTAACAAATGAGGCGCCAGCTATCCACTGCAGGTCAGTAGACTCCGAGCGGTTAGCTACATAGGCCTGTCCCAATTGAATACCCGGTTTCAGAAAGCCGTATTGAAGGCCTCCGTTCCATGTCATTTCTGTCGATAGAGAAGCCGGATTGGAGCGTGAAAGAAGAGGATCCTCATCCATAAGTGCCGTACCGTGCTGTCCCAGCCCCGTCAGACGCGCACTGGGACTCATTTGGGTAAAAGAGAAAACACTGGTACCTCTCTGTGCAGTTACGTCTGAAACTAGCGCAAAAAGAACTAAAACAAAAAACGCTCTATTGAAAATCATTGAAATTTACTTCAGTTGAGTCGGGTGTCCACTGTGTAATGCACACCCCCATCTTACAATCCATAACACGCTGAGGTTCGCCCTCTTCGCTGTAAAGATATAATATTCCATGCTCATTATCTCCTTCGAGGTAATGGCCTTTCGCTCTTAGGGTGCCATCCGGGTCGTATTCCTCAAAGGGGCCGTTTTCAAGATTGTCTTCAAAAGCCACCTTCTCTTTGATTGCACCTGATTCGTAATAATAAGTCCAGACTCCCTTCATTTTATTATTTACGTAGGTTCCCTCGTATTTTACCTCTCCTGAAGGATAATAGCCCTTGTATTCTCCTTCGAGCATACCCGCCTCGTATAACTCGACCATTTCCACCGTACCTGAATCGGTATAAATCGTGCGCTGCCCCTGTAACTGTCCATTTACATAGTGACTTTTCTCAATAACCTCCCCCTCAGGAGTCATGAGCAGATACTCTCCTTCTTTTTCTCCCGTTTCCTGATCGACATGATACTTTACGAGCAATCCGGAAGGGAGTTCCTCTTCCACAAGTTGGCCATCTTGGCAGGCCAGAATAAACAGAGACCACGCCAGGATAAATATGTATTTTGTTTTCATTGAAAGTTCAACGAAAAAGAATAGCGAATATTTTTTCCCTTCCAATATTTATGAGGATGGGGCGAAAGGATGTTGAAAGTTCCTTAACTGTGCCATTTCAGGCCTGATATCGGTGTAGCCCCTGTTTTAAGTTGAGTTCCTTTTGTCACTCTACAGATCTAAGATGATAGGTAGCTTTGAGAATAGGCTTTTCCTTAGCGCCAGCGCTGGAAAGGTGGCCCGAGCCCACTCTGGAGTGGGCGATGGGAGATCCCGGCTGGGCAATGCCCGGGCCGGGAGCCGAGCAGCCCCACCGGAGCCACTAATGGCGGGCGATGCACGCCATAAGGGGCAGAGGTGGCCATAGGCTGCGAGCACCTGAACATAGCGACGCCCGATAAGGGCGGGCGCCCAAATACGGATAAAAAAAAGCCGGATTCTGCATGACACAATCCGGCTTAAAAGTTTGATAAGGATTCTAAGATCAATAGAACTTATCTCGATCATCAATAATTTCTGATCCCTCTTGCATAGACTTCAATAGGCGAGACTGTGCCCGTTGACGAGTTTGCATCGATTTCGATGTTTTGATCTGCGATATATTGCCCATAGTTGGCATTTCATTCTTCGAATTCAGTTGAATCAAATACACCCCATTATTCCCAATGATGGGGGCGCTTAGCTGGCCTTGGTCAAGGTTCTGAAGTGCTGCCACCAAACTAGGTTCTTCGCCCAGATTCGGTATCCGTGTGGCATTGAGACCCACGGCCTGCACAGTATCCACCCGTGTATTGTATTGCTGAGCCACAGCTGACAGGTTCTTGCCCTGCATAGCCTCTCGAAGGATTTCTCCTTTTTTCTTTTTCAAAACTTCAGGGCGAACGATGGATCGTACGTCTTCGAGCTTTGGCGAACCCGCGGGTATAATGCTACTCAGGCCGGCGATAATATACTCGGCGTTGTAAAATTGGTCTTGCGCTTCCACGATAAAAACATCCGGGGAAACATTGCCCACAGTGGTTTTCTGATCAAAAATATATCGAACAATCGTGCGAGCCGCGTCCACACTGTTGATTCCCTCGATTTGATATGCATTTTTACCCAGAGGAGCTGAAGTTCGAATCTGGATTTCAGGTCGTTGTTGGGCTGCTGCTTTCAGATCCTCAACGGTTCTGTTTTCTGATGCGATGGTTAGCGCTTCTTCATAGAGTGCGTTTTGGGTTTCTTCGCTAGGAATGATCGGCTCTACCAAATAGCCAACTTTAACGCCTCGCTTTTCGCTGTCAAATGACTTGCCTGTCACTTCTACCAAGTGCAAACCCGCTTGAGATCGAAAAACACCCAACTCATTTACATCTAATTCGTAAAAGGTTTTGTTTTCGAAGGTAGGGAGCATAGAGCCGGGTTCATAATAACCGAGATCTCCTCCATTTGCTGCGCTTCCATCCTGCCCATTATTAATAGCCAGTGAATCAAAAGAAGCCTGTCCAGACTCAATTTGCCGTTTCAGGCTATCCAGTAATGCTTTTTGGGTCGTTACGGATTGCGGATTATTAGGGTCTACTTGTCTAAAAATATGGCGTGCTTCCACGGAATCCGGGATATTCTCAAAACCCAGAACTTTTATAGCCTGATATGTACCTTGAGACATGTAGGGACCGTAGGTTTCACCAACTTCCATTTCGAAAACGATATCTTGAATTTCTTCAGGTAAATCTTCTGCTTCCTGGTAGGTCGGTGCGAGGAAGCCATTATTAAATTCAATAAATAAGGAATCATTTTCAGCCTGAGCAAATTCATTCATCCGTTGACTGAGGTCATCTCTCAAAGCTGCTGAGTCTGCTGGAGTGGGCTGAACCCGCATGCTTGCAATCGTAGTGACTCTGCTTTCGTCGTCACGATAGAAACGTTCTTTGTTTTCGGAAAGAAAAGTCTGAAGGTCTTCATCAGAAACATTTGCATCGGCATTCGAGACTTCAGCAAAAGGTACTTTAACGTATGAGAACCCAGCCTGGATGCTTTGAAGTTGAGCTTCCCGTTCGGCTAACCAGGTAGGCGTATACATTCCTTTTGCGACCAAGTTTACAAATTTGGTCTGCGTCCGGTTTTGCATAATTTCTTGTTCCTGATACTGCCAGTATTGTATTTGTTGGGGCTGAAGCTGATTATTGCTTATAGCCTGACGGAACTCATTCAATGTCTGGCGATCTACCTGACCCGTTTGGGGGTTCGAGAATCGCTGTTGGATGATGGGACTCAGATTCGTTCCGAATTGAAGTTCCATCAGTTCGTCCCGCCCAACGTTAAGGCCGAGGTTATCTGCATATTCATTAACCAGAGCTTTATTGACAAAATAATTCCAGAGGTATTCTCTTCGATCGTAAATACTGACATCTGAACCGGAATAGAGGACTTGCTCCATTCGTTGAAATTCATTCCAATCAATCTTTTCTCCATCGACTTCACCAACCTCAAATTGATTTACTGTAGGCGCTCCGCCCCCACCTGAAGTCATATCCATAATCACAAATGCAGCCAGGGCCAATCCAATAAGGATGATCATGAGCCACATATTATTGCGAATTTTTCCAATTAATGCCATGCGGTTGTATTCATTTCATTTAGAATAAGCGCTTCATGCGCGAATGATTAGATGCAAATTCATATCAATCACCCTTGCTAAAAGCGAGGCAAAGGTAATAGCTTTTAATATTTTATTCAAATAGGGGTTCATTTTGTTTTTGAAGCGTTTGGGTCGGCTACCTGTAAAGCCCCGTAAAAAGGCTCTCCATACTTTCGTATCAGTGCTTCCCGAGCAAATTCATAAACCTTAATTTTTACTTCGTCACCTTTCTTACAAGCGGGTGAACAAATATCCCATTTGTCGTAATCCAGCCTTTCAAAGATATCCCCGGGTTCCTTTTCAATCCGGATGGGATACAAGTGGCAGGAAACGGGCTTTCGAAAGTCGATTTCTCCAGCCTGCCAGGCTTCTTCTATGGTGCAGTTTGCGACTCCATTTTCATCAATCCGCACAAAGGCACAGGCTTCATCTTCTCTCAATGTAGTCCCCTGTCCTTTCATTTCATCGTACCAAACTGACGTACCTTTCTTATCAATAGCGCGGCGTCCCTCCTCAGATATCCGAGTCCGTAGCACCGGGAGTAAATCTTTTAAAGTTTCTACTTCCTCTTCCTCTAAAGGCGCGCCCATATCACCTTGAACACAGCACGCACCTTTACATTGATCGATGGCGCAATGGAAATTATTCGAAAAAAGAGATGGGCTCACGATTTTGCCATCGACGATAATCATAGACATAAACCTTCTGGAATTTGTTGGTGATAAAGGTAGAAAATAATCTCTGTTTTGTCCGTTCCTCAAGTGAGGCTGCTCATATCTGAGTCATTTCATACTTCGGGAGACTAAAGATTTCGTTCAGACTGCATAATGGCAGTCTATTCCTTTGGTTTTTTGGGCTAAAATTTTATCTTCGTTGCGAGTATTTGAAGAAGTATTGATGTAATGAAATTCTCCTTCATTACGTTACTAAAACAAGTGATTTGTCAATCTTTCACATAAATAAAACACAATAAATATATGTCCATGGATCCGTTAAAGCAGAAATTCGAAGAGAAAGCAAAGAAAATTGGGGCAGAAATAAAAGAAGTCCTCTCAAAACATGCCGATTCCAAAGTAGATGAAGTATCCCTAAAACAAGTCTTTGGTGGCATGCGTGGAGTAAAATCGATGATTTGGGAAACCTCTGCACTGGATCCAATGGAAGGTATTCGATTTAGAGGATATTCTATTCCTGAATTGCGGGAAAAGTTGCCTAAAAAAACAGGTGATAAAGAGCCGTTGCCCGAAGGCCTTTTTTGGCTTATGCTCGTTGGTGAAATTCCAACAGACGAAGAGGTCAAATGGTTAAGCGGGCAGTGGATTAATCGATCCAATGTTCCAGAGCATACTTATGCGGTATTGGATAGCTTGCCCACTGATACTCACCCGATGACTCAATTTGTCACCGCCATCAGTTCTATGCAATCATCAAGCGTGTTTTCGCGACGATATGCAGAAGGAATGAACAAAACGGAATACTGGGATCCAACTTACGAGGATGCCATGAACCTTATTGCACGCTTACCTAAAATCGCAGCATATATATATCGGCGAACGTATCACGATAGCAAACATATTCAGCCTGACTTGTCTTTGGATTGGGGTGGTAATTTCGCCCACATGCTTGGAGTGCAAGGTGAGGATTTCAAATCTCTCATGCGCTTATACTTAACTATACACGCCGATCATGAAGGAGGAAACGCTTCAGCACACACCACGCATCTAGTCGGTTCTACCTTAAGTGACTCGTATTACTCTTTTGCCGCAGGAATGTCTGCCCTGGCCGGCCCGCTGCATGGATTGGCTAATCAGGAAGTTATTAAATGGATTTTCAAAATGGTCGATGCCATTGGAACGAAAAACCCTACCAAAGAGCAAATTGCAGATTATGTGCACTCCACTTTGTCCCGCGGACGAGTAATCCCAGGCTATGGTCACGCCGTATTGCGAAAACCAGATCCCCGATTTACAGCTCAAAAGAAATTTGCTGAAGACTACATCGGCAATGAAGACGAGATTGTAAATGTGGTTTGGAAGCTATTTGAAGTCGTGCCGGACATTCTTGAGAGTCTGGGAAAGGTCAAAAACCCATGGCCAAATGTTGATGCGCATTCAGGTGCATTATTAGTGCATTACGGACTACGTGAATACAGTTACTACACCGTTTTATTTGGCGTGAGTCGGGCATTGGGTGTCTTATCTGCTCTTTGTTGGTCTCGAGCGCTGGGCTTCCCTCTGGAACGCCCTAAGTCAGTTACCATGGAGTGGGTGCGGGAATATTTAGCTGAGAAGAAATAGAAAATAAGTTCAAAAGACAAAGGTTTCTCGCTCTCGAGTGGGTGATTTTCTACATTTGATAAAAAAAAGATATGAATATACCAGAAGATTTGAAATACACTCGAGAGCACGAGTGGGTTCGTGTTGATGGAAATACCGCAACTGTCGGAATTACCGATTTCGCTCAAAGCGAGTTAGGCGATTTAGTCTATATAGAAGTTGATACCGTGGAGGACGAATTAGACAAGCATGAGGTCTTTGGCACCGTAGAAGCGGTAAAGACAACTTCTGAGCTCTTTATGCCTGTAGCCGGAAAGATTATCGCTTTCAACTCGGAGATTGATGAAGATGAAGGAGATAATCCAGCCGTTATTAATGAGGACCCCTATGGTGAAGGTTGGATCATACGCATTGAACTTTCAGACTCTTCAGAACTTGACGAATTGCTATCACCAGAAGAATATAAAGAAATAATTTCGTAGCCCCATACACCAATTTGAAGGATTCATTCATCTATATGGTGAAAAAAGGCTGGATACCCATTATAGTATTTTCCTTTATAACCTTGAGTTCTTTGCTTCCGGGTCGCACGATTTCAGATTCTCCCTGGCTTAAAATCAACCATCTGGATAAATACTTGCATATTTTGATGTATTTCTTCGGATCAATAACCCTGGGCTATTTTCTGAAGTTAAATAAAATCCAAAAAAATCAGAGTTGGATTTCTATGTGTGGCCTCGTCATAGCTTATGGGGCATTTCTCGAAAGTATTCAAGAATGGATAGTTACGGGACGAAGTTTTGAAACTTTAGATATAATCGCTAACTTTATAGGAACAATTGTGGGGTTTGCAGCCACTTGGATAATTGCTAAAAACAGAAATTATGGAAATTGAATTAACCGCAGGTCAGCTCGCTATAGCTGTTGGTCTCGTGATCGTTGCTCTGGCTCTCCTAACTTTCGGGATGCGCTACTTAATTAAGCGCAGATCTAATGCGGACTTGAATGAGCAGTACGGCGAAGACTTAAAGGCAAGAAATAAGTATCCAGATGTGAATGCATTTAAATATAGCGGGAGCATGCTGGGAGTAGGTATCGCCAGTTCTATTGCTTTTATATTATTTGCAGTGAACTTGACCGAATACGAAAAAGAAATTATTATTCCGGACTACGAGTTCGAAGTAGAAGAGGAAATTGAAGTGGAGCCGCCGCGTACAAAAGAGCCGCCTCCACCTCCACCTCCACCCCCACCCCCTGAAATTGAAGAGGTTGTCGAAGAAGAGGTGGAGGAAGATCCTTTTGAAGACCAAACGATAGAAGAGGATACTTACATGGATGATGAAATACCTGAGCAGGTAGAGGAAGCTCCGCCACCCCCACCTCCCCCACCGGCACCTGAAGTAGAGGAAATCTTTAAGGTAGTCGAGCAAATGCCTCGGTTTCCAGGTTGTGAAGATTTAGGATCTGAAGCTGAAAAAAAGCAGTGTGCCCAGAAAAAATTGTTGGAATATATTTATGCCAATATTAAATATCCACCAATAGCTCGAGAAAATGGTGTGGAAGGAATGGTTGTTGTAAAGTTCGTTGTGGATAAAGATGGATCCATTAGTGATCCCGAGGTTGTAAGAGATATTGGTGCAGGTTGTGGTGATGAAGCATTGCGAGTAGTAAAATCCATGAACAAAGACAACATAAAGTGGATTCCTGGAAAACAACGCGGGCGCCCCGTGCGAGTTCAATTTAACTTGCCTGTGAAATTCCAATTACAGTAAAATAAGTTCAAGCTCATAAAAAAAGGGATTGTGATATATCACAATCCCTTTTTTTTATAGGAGACTAAAATTCTACAGATTAACTATTTAGGTTATTTTCATTTTCACCCTTTATCGATTCTGGATTTTTTTAATAAACTCCAGGGTCTTATGCCTTTTCCATTACCGTACCACAGTTATCGCATGTGCGAAGTATCTTATCTTCCATAAACTCATTGATGACTACGGGTAACTGCTTAACAATATCAGTCATCTCGAAAGAGGCTTCATGCAGCTTATGATTGCAATTCTCACAAAACCACATGAGTTTATCTTCTTCTTGGTCTCGTCTATATCTTTCGATCACTAAGCCTATACTTCCTGCCGGGCGCTGAGGGCTGTGGGGCACTTTCGGAGGAAGCAAGAACATTTCGCCCTCTCGGATTTTGATATCTTCCGGCTGCCCCTCATCATTTATTATTTTCACGGTTATATCACCTTCAAATTGGTAAAATAGTTCTTCACCTTCTTCCCAGTGATAGTCTTTTCGCCCATTAGGGCCTCCAACCACCATAACAATAAAATCCTCATTATCTAAGTACACTTGCTTATTGCCGACCGGAGGTTTTAATTCATGTCGATGTTCATCAATCCATTTTTGAAAGTTAAAAGGGCTTCGCATATCTTATTATTTTGTTGATAATATATGACTTATTTGTGAACTGGTCAAATTATCCCGTAAAATGCCACTTTCAATCCGAGATATTTCTCTTACATTAGAAGCAAAAATGGATTTCACCTTAGATAACAAAAATGCACTGGTTGGGGGAGGTTCCCGAGGAATTGGTAAAGCTGCAGCTATCGAACTCGCTCAGTTAGGAGCTTCTGTAACTCTCGTTTCCCGATCGGAGGATCAACTGAAGACCGCTGTTGAAGACTTGCCCACAAACGAAAATCAACAACATTCCTATTTAGTTGGGGATTTTTCAAAAACGGATGAGCTTCGTGAATCACTGCACCGCTTGCTTCAGAAACAAACCTTTCATATTTTTGTCAATAATACCGGAGGTCCCGCAGGAGGGCCAATCACTGAAGCCAAAGGACAAGCTTTTTTAGATGCGTTCCAACAACATATTGGTACTGCTCAGATGATAGCTTCAAGCTTACTACCCAGTATGAAGAAAGCCGGTTATGGCCGGATTATTAATATCATTAGTACCTCAGTCAAAGAGCCTATACCGGGTTTGGGAGTTTCAAATACAATTCGGGCTGCGATGGGAAACTGGGCTAAAACCTGGTCTCAGGAAGTTGGATCCTATGGTATAACCGTAAATAATGTTTTACCCGGTTACACCAAGACCGATCGTCTTGAAAACATCGTACAAAAGAAAGCAGCTCGGGAAAACACCACATCAGATGAAATCCGTATTCAAATGAAACGAAATGTTCCCTTAAGAAGATTTGGCGAGGCACATGAGGTTGGGGCGGCTATAGCTTTTTTGGCTTCACCTGCTGCTAGTTACATAAATGGAATTAACCTTCCAGTAGACGGAGGTCGAACGAAAAGCTTATAAATTAATTCTCAGTTGGATAAATGCCTACAGTCAGTGCCCGAATTCCATCCAAAGAGTCCTGCCGGGAGAACTGCTCGAAAATAAGTTCGTATGTACCTAATTGCTCGAAACGGGCCTGAGGTTGCAATATTGATGTGCGTGTGCAGTAATCTGACCCGCAGTCGCCAATCCATTGTCCAAACTTATTGCTAACATCGACGGAAAAGGATTGCTGCACCGTATCTGAATTGGGGAAAATTGTAGAGAGTTGCATATAGACATTCTGATGATCAAAGCTTTGATCATGCTCAAGAGTCAATCGAATATCATATAGCGAAGTCGTATCCGGAGACTCAAACTCAAATACTTTACGATCTTCATATGTCCAAATTCCATCTTCAATAGCCTTCTCCTCGGAATACACAGCAGAATCACAACCCCACAAAAAGATTAAAAGTAAAACCCCTATCCAAAGTTGGTTATACTTCATGAAGTAAAATAGTCTTTCATTTTTGAGAAAAAACCTTTCTCGGACTTACCGGGACTAGGCTGGAAGTTATCCCAATCTTTCATTTTTTCCATGACTTCTTTTTGCTCTGAACTTAACGATTTCGGAGTCCAAATATTCACATGAATCAGCTGATCTCCCTTGCCGTAGCCCTGAACAGAGGGTAAACCTTTACCGCGCAATCGAAGAATCTTACCCGACTGGGTACCTGCGGGAATCTTCACTTTTACCTTACTATCGATTGTAGGAATGGCGACCTGGGAGCCTAATGCTGCGTCTGCAAAGTTCAAGTACAGTTCGTAAATTAAATTTTGACCATCTCGCTCTAGTTCATCGTGCTTTTTCTCCTGGATAGTAATCAAAAGGTCACCGGCAGGACCTCCACGACGACCGGCGTTTCCTTTTCCACGCATAGAGAGCTGCATACCCTCTTCAACCCCAGCAGGAATTTCAATATTAATGGTTTCATCTCCATATGTACGACCCTCTCCCTGACATGCGGAACATTTGTCCGTTATCGTTTCGCCAGCACCTCCACAACTGGGACAAGTTGTCGTAGTTTGCATCTGCCCAAGAAAAGTATTCTTGACCTGACGAACCATACCTGATCCTCCGCAAGTGTTACATGTCGATTTAGCTCCACTATTTTTGGCTCCACTTCCTCCGCATGAAGAACAAGGCGTATGTTTTTTAACTTTTATTTTCTTAGTTGCACCATTGGCAATTTCCTTGAGGGTCAGGGGCACCTTTATTCTAAGATTTGTTCCCCGCTGACCTTGAGATCTGCCGCCACCTCTTCCGCCGCGAAAGAAACTTTCAAACGGACTTCCACCATCACCAAAAATATCTCCGAATTGCTCAAAGATATCTTCCATATTCATTCCCCGTCCAGAGAATCCGCCACCACCTCCGGCATTGGGATCTACTCCTGCATGACCGAATCGATCATAGCGCGCTCTTTTTTCTTCGTTACTCAATACCTCGTAGGCCTCAGCCGCTTCCTTAAATTTATCTTCAGCAGCTTTATCATCCGGGTTTTTATCTGGATGATATTTCAAAGCAATCTTTCGATAGGCTTTTTTTATCGCTTTGCTGTCGGCATTTTTATCTACACCTAAAATCTCGTAAAAATCTCGTTTTGCCATGTACTTATCTTCAATTGAAACTCAAAACTATTTGCCCACTACAACTTTAGCGTGACGAATAATCTTATCCTGTAAAAAATACCCCTTCTCGATGGTGTCCACTATTTTTCCCTTTAGTTCATCTGATGGAGCAGGGATTTCCGTAAGAGCTTCATGCAGCTCGGCATCAAAATCCTGCCCATCACTTTCCATCACCTTTAATCCTTTCTTCTTCAGGGTAGTATGCAACTTTTGATAAACCAGTTGAACCCCTTCAGAAAAAGACTCATCAGATGATTCATCATCTGACAACTTTTTAGCTCGATCAAAATCATCTAAAATAGGGAGCAAATCTGCAATGGTGTCTTTCGCTGCGGTTTGCAGCAAATCAACGCGCTCCCGGGCCGTCCTCTTTTTAAAATTATCAAACTCCGCGGCCAAACGGATCAACTTATCATTGAGCCGATCGTAATCGGATTTAGGAATCATTTCATCCTTTAGTGGGGCGTCAGACTCAGCCTCTTTTTTTTTATCAGAACCCTCTTCAGCTTGGCTATCAGCCCTTTTTTGCTCTTCTGGGTCCAAAATGACTTCCTTTGCCTGATCTTTCTTACTATCGTTATTATCTTTTTGTGCCATACATTTATATTCATCATTCGATAACATATGAAAGCAATTACTCTGCCATAGCCATAAAACGGCCAAATTGGCACTTGATCCTGGCAAGAACCATCTATTCTGTCAGCCGATGTCGCAAAAACCGGTCAACTTCATCCGCACTCATATTTCTCCCAAATACTGTTCCGGAAGAATCGAGCAGAACATTTTCAGGCAGACGGGAAACATTAAGCTCACCAGCCCAGCCGGTTTTCATATTTCGGTCCTGAATTATATGAGCCTCCCAGGGCAACTGATCTTTTTCCATAGCCATTCGCCAGGCGGCAGAATCGGCCTCCAGAGCTACACCAACAACAGCTAGAATAGGAGGTTCCACAACCTTGCTTTTATATTCCCTATATAATGATATCCAGACGGGATGCTCATTACGACAAGGCGCACACCAACTTCCCCAAAATTTAACCAGAAAAAAATGTGCCCTCAAATCGGAACGATTTGCATCATCAAGTATCTGAGCAATAGGAATGTAATCTCCGATTTTCGTCTCCTCGGATCGCATGTTATTATACCAAAAAAGAAATAGTAAAAGCCCCAAAACAGCAATCACTATAAACACTAAACTTAATCTGCGACGCATGGCTCTTGATTTACGTGAAAAGGTCTTCCGAAAGGCATTGAGAAACTTATAGTAAAAACAGAGTTTATTGCAAGCCAATTGACCTCTCAAAGTTACTCAACATCCATAATAATACTCGAGTTCATTGTATTATTGATCATTTGAGACCTCATTATTGAGCCGCATCCATCACAGTTGAAGCTGAGATTCAGCGCAAAATTGGGACGCGCATAAATTTTTTCTTTAGAAGGAGAACCCGATCGAAAATCGCCAGCTTATAAATCGGTCATAATCATCCCGGAATTGAAATTCGCCACTCTCTGAACGTTCGGAAATAGCCAAATCAGCAGCTTGGCGCGTCATATCATTGAGACCATACATCCATTCAACATTAAAATACAAGCCAGAACTTACATATAGATTTACCCCTGTGTGAATACCATAATGCCAGCGTCGATAAAGAGTCTCGTCAAGGGTTTCTAATTCAGGATAAGCACTGAGTAATTCGGGAACTAGAACTACATCTCCAGCCATTTCTACACGTGGATCATCCATTTCGCCGCCAATCCCGGGATCATCGCCGAAGTAACTATATTCCAGGCCCGTTTCCAATTGAGGTGCTTCACCTTGAAAACTGGCTTCAGTAAAACGCAACCGTCCACCACCCTGCGCAGCTAGCGTACCTGAGAAATAGGGTCCTACATAAAACTGAATACGCTTGACAGGACTAAATTGAACAAATAGAGGCAGGTCAATATGGTCGGTATTATCCGACAATTGCTGCTGTCGCTGGCCATCATAGACCACTGAACGACCGTCCGTCGTTCTAAATCTGAAAAAAGACGGTCCTTCATAGTCCCGTTGCACTCCGCGCTGGGTATAACCTATGCCTCCTCCAACAGCTAACCAGTCATTAAAGTCATAACTGATCCGCATTGCGATATGGAAGCCACTGGTTGAAGATAAAGTCTCGCCTGCGCCCTCGATACGTTCTTCAGGACCTGAAAGTCGGGATTGATTTAAGCCTCCATTAAAACCTATATGCAGTTGCGCCTGAGAAGTTTGAAAAAAAATCAGAAAAGAAAGTGTGAAGGCCGTTATGAGAGCATGTTGTATTTTCATATTATAATTTTATCCACCAATTGAATTCGGTTTCTGGAATTTACGCCTTCTCAAAATTACTAAAATTAAAGAAGTCTTTACCTTTGATAAAAATAAATATCTGTGAGTAAAAATAAATTAAGGAAGTTCGCCGCGATGGAACGGTTCCCCAATGTGTTCCAAAATTCCAATTACGAAAACCCCCAATTAATTGGACCTCATCATAAACCCGTAAAATTGGCTGGGTGTTGGAATGCGGATTATTTCGAAAATAATCACCCTATTTCACTTGAGTTGGCTTGTGGGAGGGGAGAGTACACGATTGCCCTGGCAGAACGATATCCGAACCGAAACTTTATAGGTGTCGATATCAAGGGGGCCAGAATGTATCAAGGCGCGAAATATGCCATTGACAATCAACTCACCAATGCAGCATTTCTGCGGACCCGAATTGAGGCCATTGAGGAGTTCTTCGAATCAAATGAAATAGATGAAATTTGGATCACTTTTCCCGATCCTTTTCTAAAAAAGTCAAAAGCAAATCGTCGACTTACACATTCCTATTTCGTTGAAAAGTATCGACACTTTCTCAAACCCGGTGGCTTGATTCACCTCAAAACTGACTCTCGACCCTTGTATGAGTTTACCCTAAAAGAAATAGACCGTATACCAAATTTGGAAATGATCCGGCACGCACCCCAAATTTACAGCGGGGAATTACCTCACCCAGACCTGGACATCAAGACCTATTACGAAAAGATGCATCTCAACCGTGGCCTTCAAATAACTTATATACAAATGAAACTAACTTGATGGAGATTGAAAATGCTTCCAACCTTGAGCTTTAATCGTGTGTAGCCGGCCTCCAGAAGATAACAAACGTATACCTTGATCTGCTGGCACCATTTTTCCAATGATGGAAACATCCGTCATGTACCGAACCTTTTCCAGATCTTTTTCATCTGCTGTAAATAATAATTCATAGTCCTCTCCTCCACTCAGTGCGCAGGTAATAGGGTCCAACTTGAAGTCAAAAGCGAGCTTCTCCGCCTGTGAGTGTATAGGTACTTTAGACTCCTCTACCAGGGCCCCTATTTTTGATTTCGTGCATATGTGAAAAACCTCAGAAGCTAGTCCATCGGATATATCAATCATACTGGTAGGCTGAAATTCCGCTTCTGCAAACATGTCAATAATGTCTTTTCGGGCTTCTGGCTTAAGTTGCCTTCCTACAAGATAATTGAAATCCTCCAGCTCGGGCTTGGCATTCTCATCCGTCAAATACACTTGTTTTTCTCGTTCCAGTAATTGCAGCCCTAAATAGGCACCGCCCAAATCTCCGGAAACACATAATAAGTCTCCGGCCTTCGCCTCATGACGATAAGTCACCTTCTTTTGTTCCACCTGTCCAATAGCGGTGATACTTATCATCATTCCACGTGGCGCAGAAGTCGTATCTCCCCCGACGATGTCGACTCCATGGCGCTTACATGCTGCCTTAATACCATCGTAAATAGCTTCAATCGCCTCTACTGTATACTTACTCGAAAAAGCAAGAGACACCAGGATCTGAGTGGGCGTTCCATTCATGGCATAGATATCTGAAAGATTTACCATGACGGCCTTATAGCCCAAATGAGCTAAGGGCGTGTAAGTTAAGTCGAAATGAATACCCTCTACCAGAGCATCTGTAGTCGCTAAAAAGGACGTTCCCCGGCTTGACCTTATGACCGCGGCATCATCGCCTACGCCAAATACAGAGCTCACCTGGAAGTGAGGTAGGTCTTTTGTGACATGGTCTATGAGACCAAATTCACCCAGTTCATTTACGTCAGTAAATTTCTTTTCTTCGTCTGCCATATCTTAATGAATTCAGAAATGATTTGTTGAATGAGATTATTGCCCGGCTTTTTGGGGTTGACAGCTTACTGCCACTTGCTCATAGGATAATACATGAGAAAATCCTTTTTCCTGAAAGTAGGCCTGCACATATTCCGGGGACTCAGGAGTAGCAGCGAGATAAAAGTCTCCCCCCCAGGCTCCAAGACTTTTAATAGCCCCGGAAAAGTCCCGAAAATGGGCCTGTGGGCTCTCTTGCTTGAGGTACTCAGACAATAAGGCATTATGTGATTCTATCCCTTTTAACCAAGTCGAAATCGATTGCGCCTCACTTAATTCCTGTGATAGCTCAGACACGCTATCAAGCCAATCAGGTGACATCTCATTTTCTGAAATATAATCCAAAGCTGAGGAAGATTGAGCTTTTTTTCCTGAATAAACAAAATGAAGGTGGTTTGACACGGCTTCACTCATATCTATCGGTCGTAAATCTACCAAATCATCCGAAACCTTTTTAAATAAAATAGGCTCATCAGAACCGGCACAGGCAATATCATAACCCGATCCCCCAAAAGTTGCAGTGTATAAATCGTAGGGATCGACATCGGCCCATTGAGCAATACCATAAACCAATGAAGAGCTGCTGCCCCAGCCCCATTCGCGAGGAAATTCGAGCTCGGTTTCTACCTTTATCCCCTTCCAGGTCGACAAAAAATCAGAATTCAACCGAACCGCTGCCTCCAAAATAGATCCAAGTCGTTCCGCTACCTCAGCATCTGAAGTTTTTAAAGGGGAAAAGTCAAAAAGTGAAATTTTGGCATCAAACCACACCTCGCCATCCGCCGTTTTGCTCTTCCATTTAATGTCCGAACCGCGTCCTGTCGATAAAGTCAACCTTTGTCCCTGACCCGTGGGAACGGCAATCGCTTTCGCTCCTCGAACGACAGCATATTCACCCGTCAATAATAATTTACCTCGGCCGTAGAAGCTTTTCTTAGCCATCTCTCTAATAATTATTTCGCAGAGTCCCGCATCAACTGCGTTCTCCTCGTAATTTTTCTAAGTATTTTCTAACTGCGCCGAAAGATACAACTTGATCTTCAAAATGATCGAATGCCTGCTGCTTTTCTTCCCTTGAAGCTTTAAAATGAATTAAAATATTATATAAGTGCATCTTCATATGCCCTTTTTGAATCCCTACCGTCACCAAAGATCGAAGAGCGGAGAAGTTTTGAGCTAAGCCCATAGCAGCAGTGATCTGCATAAGTTCTCGAGCACTGGGCTGCTGTAAAATATCAAGGGATAAAGATGCCATGGGATGTAAACGCGTCAAGCCTCCCACGGTACCCAAAGCTAAAGGTAACTCCAGCCAAAAGCGGAAAACATCGTCTTTAATTTCACATTGAGTGAGTGAGCGATACTGCCCCGTTCGAGTGGCATAGGCATGACCTGCAGATTCAACAGCACGAAAATCATTCCCTGTTGCCAACACGACAGCGTCTATTCCATTAAAAATACCCTTATTGTGTGTCGTAGCCCGAAATACATCATGTCGTGCAATATCTACCGCTCGCTTAAATCGATAGGCAAAACTATTTGCGGACATACCCTCGGGAAAATCTCCTAATTCAGAAATTGGACAAGACACCTCAACCCGTACCACACAAGAAGGTGTGTAATTAGATAAAATGGACATAATGATCTCCATTTCCTCTTGATTATCGCTTACCTCTAATATATACTGAGGCCACAATTCTGCAGCTTTTTCTAAAATAGAATTGATGAAGTTTGCGCCCATACTATCGCATGTCTCGAAATGAAAGCGCAATTGATATATATCGGGACCCACTTCAGGTAAATGTATAACTCGGATGCGCTCCAGACCGCCTCCACGTTGACGCATGTTTTCAGTGAAAGTAGAGGTCTCCTCTCGAAGTAAAGCCTCAAAATTAGGTAGAGCATCTTCTAATAATGACTTTTCACCGGACCAACAAAAATGGACCTGACCTTCTTTTATCGTCGACAAAACCTGAGCCGAAAAGCCCCCCCGGGATTTCCAAAATTTCGCAGCAGCAGAGGCGGCCGCGACAACGGAGCTCTCTTCAATCACCATGGGAATGGCATACGAGCGACCATTAATCATGAAATGAGGAGCTATTCCATAGGGTAAAGGAAAATTAGAAAGCGTATTTTCACTAAATCCATTAAGAACTTCCTGCTGCTTGCTATCGTATTGGAAATTTTTTAGCGTAGCCTGAGCAGCTTTGGGGTCAGAACAGAATTGCTCAATTACCCAGTTGATTTTCTCTGATTGTGTCCATTTTGAAAAGCCACTTAGCTCTTTGTTGTCCATAAAACATTATTTATCACCATAACAGAACTCTAATCCTTACGCGCATGCAAAAATTGCCGGCATAAATCATATGCTGCAGTTTGACGTTCAGCATAAGCATCTACGGCCTCGAAACTTTCACGGGCATGGCGCAAAAATGCAGCTGCCTGCCCATACACTGCTGGCATGGGACTTGTTTCCACAAGGTAGTATCCCTGTAAAAATGATTTCACCCCTCCGGAAGCAATAATTGACTCACATCTACAGGCGTCACCGAGTTCATCTACCAACTGACGACACATGGCCATCATCTCCTCAGCACTATGCCCTACATAAGACAATGACTCGTAGACCACTTTTTTCTCCGGCTCCGATCGCATCATCTCTAATTTTGAAAAGTTTGTTCCTCCATTTGCCCCAAAATCAATGGCGGCCAATGGCAATCGAAGCAATGCACGAATACTTTGAGGGCCAAAACCATGTCCGACCTCTTTAACAATCACCGGAAAGTCTACCTCTTCAAGCAATTTCGCGATGGTCACGATCGGTGGCTCATAGTAGCGGTCACCCTCTGGCTGCAACCATTCCTGCATCGGGTTGACATGAATAATCCAGCCATCCGCCTGCAGTTGGTGCATCAAATCTTCGAGGCGATCTAAGGCATTCGCCGCCATCAGTTCTTGCAATTGGGCAATACCAATATTAGCAAAAAGTGGAGCTTCATTACCAATGAGCTCGCGTACATCAAAATCAGCAAAATGTTGACGACCTTCCAGCAATGGACGACATGACCCCAGCCCCATACCAAACCCATATTTCCCGCACATCTTGGCGAGATTGGTATTTATCGTCCGGGCCCATCGCGTTCCACCTGTCATAGAGGAAACCCACATGGGATACTTCATGGTTTTGCCCAAAAAAGAAAAAGAAGTGTCTTCCCCTGACTCGGGATGCCCGGCCAACATCGGCTCATAATAAAAACGCTGATCCAGGTCTGCAGGACTAATCGAAGAAGCAAAAGCCATATCAATATGGTCTTTCTTTCGATCAGAAGTTCCGCTGCCTGTTGAAGATTGATTTGACATAGATGGCAAATATATAATAAAGAATTAAGGGAATAACAGCCCCTTAACCATTTAGTTGGCTCGGAAACTGCTTTTACACCTCATTTTTCCCGAATTGTATTGACTAAAATGGGCCATTTTGAACCAAAATCCCCATGAATATAAAGTCTGATCTGAACAGTTCGCAAATAGACCAGATTTAGAGCCTAAAAATCTTGGAGCAGGAAAAGCCAACCTTCGTAAAATTTCAGGCCCAGGAATTAATCGAATAGCTTTCCAATACTACCGATTCTATTCCCCATAAAGATGCTCAGCGATATCAATTGCCATTCTGGCGTTTTCATGCCCGACTTCTGGCACGGTTCGAATAGACCAATTAAAATCCACCCCACGAATATTTGCAAATTTATGAGCCGCTTCATAAAAGGTATGTCCTCTCTCGAAGCGATGCGAGCCCTGCTCCATGGCTTCAGCCGTTGTCCTAAGGTATTTGTGTTTCGGATCATTATCTTCCTCTCCTAATTGGATCAACAACCAGCTCTCCAACCGGTTGTTCAGTGTTTCTTCGTCAATAGACGTCTTCTTTAACCCATATGGGAATTCGATATCAAAATCTGGCATAGTATACCAGCCTGCATTTGCAGAAATAACGTAATTCGCTCTCAACCCGCCTTTAAAAAGAAAAAACCGATGTGTAAATTGGGCCCCTGCAGAGTGCCCAAAAATATCATATTGAGTTTGCTCACTACCGGTCATTTCCAGAACCTCATCAAATATCGGTTCTATGAGAGAATAAGACCAAAGTCGCTCATCCACCGGATTGCCATCTTCATCAAACATCCCTCCGAGGTTGTAGGATCTTGAGCCTGGAAAATGTTCCTTGCTAAATTCAGGGGTGACCACCAAGAGCTGATACTTATCGGCAATATCTATCCAATTATCCCGATAATCATCTGCGTTTCTGCGCACGCCATGCATTACGAACAATATTGGCATCGTTTGCACATCACCTTCAGGTCGATACGTAAAAACTTTAACCGGTTTGTCCGATAGCGGATCGTAACTATTAAAGATAAAATTGTCTCGTCCCTCAATGATTTCCACCTTCTGCCCGGTTCCACACGACAAAGTGAAAACACACACAGCGATTAGAAGGCCCCAATTGGGAAAATAGGCTATACTCATGATTTGGGTTGGGGTGTGAGAGAGCCCTCTAAGTAGTCTTTTGCCACCTTTTCTAATTCAGCTCCACCAAAAGTACCCGAGCTCATCAATAGTAAACTGCACCCCTCCTTCATGGCTTTTACTAAAAATGGATAGAAATCACTATCCTGCGTCCCGATCGCCAGATCTTTTCGACCAAAACCCGCACGAATATCCTCCGCAGACATGGGCTCCATTTGTTTAATTTCAAGCGTTTTCGGACTATAAAAAACCATAGCCATATCCGCCCCATCCAAAGCACTCGAATAATGGGGTAAAAAATCCTTATTTAGGCTACTGTAGGTATGCAATTCTGCCACAACAGCCCACTTCTCTTTTGGATACTGTTCCAAAATCGAGGCCAGAGTCGTTTTTACTTTAGAGGGAGCGTGCGCAAAATCGCGAATCACACGCCTTCCGGAATCTACACCCAAAACTTGTAATCGCTTTCCCGGAGTTACAAAAGTGGCTAAAGCCGAACCGATTTGAACATCCTCTAATCCCAGACTTCGACACAAGTGAGCCGCTGCAGACATATTTTGCATATTATGTACACCTTGCACCTCAGCCGTATATTCCTGGCTACCCAATTCAAACTTAATTTTGCCCGTATCTGAATCTACCCCATATTCCAAGGCATCATATCCCACCGCTGCTATACCATCAGGCCCCTCATCCACCACTCTTTCCAAGGTCTCATCAGGCTCATAGTAAAACACCTCAGCACCTTCCTCCAAACTTTCCAAATAGTCTACAAATGCTTTCTCATAGGAATCATAGCTCGGAAATACATTAATATGATCCCAGGCGATCCCCGTAATCACCGATATAGAAGGCTTATAATGCAAAAACTTGGGTCGGTCATCCAATGCCGAGCTCAAGTATTCATCCCCCTCAATAATCATTAATGGCGCATCGCTCAAGCGCACCGTATGCCGAAATCCCTCCACTTCCCCTCCAATCAGAAAATCAAACTCATACTCATTTGCACGCAGTACGTGCATCACCATCGCCGTCGTCGTTGTCTTTCCATGGCTGCCGGCAATGACCACCCGCTCCTTATCCGCTGCATGACGTGCTATAAACTCTGGGAATGAATACAATGGAATTCCTAACAACCGCGCTTCCTGAATTTCAGGGTTACCTGACTTGGCATGCATACCCAGGATACAAAAATCGATATCAGCTCCCAATCGCTCAGGATGCCATCCCATTGGGTCAGGTAGAAGGCCCACCTTTTCCAGCCGACGACGTGACGGATCGTAAATCTCATCATCCGAGCCACTCACATCATGCCCCTGCTCCTTTAGCGCCATAGCGATATTGTGCATAACCGCCCCACCAATAGATATAATATGTATCCTCATAATTTCCTTTAGGCTGAAAGTAATAATTATTTTTCAAATCTACACTCTCTCTATTTTCCAATTTTTATTTGGGCGTATCCCATCCGCCAATCGACGGATGGGACCGGGCTATCCACTCGTAGTCAGAGCCCCATGCCCCGGCAGCCGCACGGCTGCGTAGGGCTTCCGTCCGGTCGCTTCGTCCTCGAGATCGCCTTCGGCGATCCTCGGGACCTCCTCGCTCGGCGGCTGCAAATGCCATCACCTCAAAATATTTTGAGGATAACCGCGGAACCTATTTTTGTTTAAATGAAAGCTGGAGGACAGACCATGAAGAACTTGATGCCTGTGCCCCCTGTCGAGGATATGAGAAAAAGTCAAGCTGGTTGACATCGCAAAATATGGAGGTGATGGCATTCGGAGCCTGAGGCTCTGCCTGCCGTTTCTATCCCTTACGCGGGGGAGAGGCCAAAATTCCCGCCCCTTTTCTATTACCAAATCGAAGAATTGCTTGCCATCCTTCTTATAAGCTGAAAAAATCGTGGTCTTAATCAAAAGTACCGAATCTCCTCCTTTATTCAGAAGGCAAAGACAGATCTGCTTTTATGCAGAAAATGAAGTGCCGCATCCGCAAGTTTCATCAGCATTGGGATTGTTAAAGCTGAACCCGCGATTATTTAAACCTTCCACAAAATCGATTTCCATACCCATGAGATACATGGTATGCGCCTTTTGCATAAGTACCCGAATGCCATTTACTTCAAAAATATCATCCTTATCCTTCGCCTCATCAAACCCCAAGAGATAAGAGAAGCCCGAACAACCACCACCCTTGACGCCTACCCTTAAACCGTAATTGGCAGGGATATCTTGCTTAGACATGATTTCACGCAACTGATTGATCGCTCCATCTGTCAATGTTATGGGAGCTTGCACCGCAGTAGGTTCTTTTATATCTGACATAGCTTTCTTTTTTGTATTAATGATTCTCAACCAAATCAAGTTCAAAGTTAATAAGGAAATTAACTAACTAAAAGCCAAAAGAACATAAAGTGGTCAAGATATGAAGTGTAGGTTGTTATTGTTGAATACGGGTTCCACCCACCATCTCCTCCGAAAACCTCTCTGATTCTTCCCGTTTTCTTAGTCAATGTACTATATTGCTGACCGTATTCATAACTAAAAACAACAATGACATGCAGTTAGGTTGGTTCGACTGGCTCGCCTTCACCATTCCCTCCATCATGCTATTTGGGATTGCCTATTTCTTCATCCAAGGCTGGCTCAAATCACAACGGGAAATCGAAAATTTTAAAACTATACGTACTTTATCCAATCAAACACTTCCACTCAAACTGCAGGCCTATGAACGTTTAGCTCTATTTCTGGAACGAGTCAAAATCGACCAAATTATCTTACGCATGCGCAGCCACGATTTAAATGCATACGACATGTCAAATCTGATTTTGATCACCATTCAACAGGAGTACGAGCACAATCTCAGTCAGCAAGTCTATGTTTCTGAACAACTTTGGCAAATTATACATACCGCAAAAGAACAAAATGTACATTTTGTACTCAATCTCCAGAATCAACTTTCTGAGGAGGCTAGTGGAACTGACTTTTTAGATGCCTTAGGCCAGGCCGCTGAAGAGCGTCAGGGTGATCCCCTGCAAACAGCACTCAAGGCCATACGCATAGAGGCTCAAAAGTTCATAAGTGCCTAAAATGATGCAGTCCCGTAATATTATAATTGGGTTATGTTTCATTTCAATATGGATCAGTTGCCACCCTAAAACAGCCCCTCTTGTAGCCACCCAAAATGATAACCTTTACTTGTCTGACTCCACAATCGCTATGGATAGTCAGATAGCCACATTTATTAAGCCATACCGAGATAGTTTGCGTGATAAAATGGATCGCGTCGTCACTATTTTACCCCAAAAAATAACGCATAGTCGAAATAACCCGCAAAGTCGAATAGGACCCTGGCTATGCGACATCTTACTTTTTGAAGGCCTGGAGGCCTTCCCAAATGACTCTATTGACGGAGCCCTTTACAACCCTGGAGGCATCCGGATTCCGCAGCTAAAAGATACTGTAACAGTTAGGGATATCTATGAGCTTCTGCCATTTGACAATACCTTAGTCCTCTTGGAATTGAAAGGCCATCTGGTGCAAAAATGGATTGATCACACGGTCAAAAGAGGCGGATGGCCAATGAGCCATACACTCCAGGTTTATGTGTCGGGAGGAGGTGAAAACCGCGCCCTAATTAAGGGGAGACCAATTCAAAAGGACAAAATATACCAGTTCCTCACAAATGATTATGTAGCTGGAGGAGGAGATCAATGTGGTTTTTTAGTAAATAGTTCTGTTGCTGAGACGGATGTTTTTATTCGCGATATCATCATTAACCATTTTGACAAAGGACATCAGCCTCAAATCCCGACTCAAGTTCGAATTCATTTTATGACTCAAAATTAAAAAGCATGATGAATCGTAGGAACTTTATAAAAAACCTGAGCACCGCATCAGCAGCTTACGCCTTTTTTCCCGGGTTCTCGTCTCTTGCCCCCTATGGTGAAAGGGTTAAAATAACCATTCTTCATACTAATGACACCCATTCCCGTATTGACCCCTTCCCGGCAGACGCTGGCAAATTAGCCGGAAAAGGAGGGGCTGCAGCACGCTCTGCTTACATTAATAGTGTCCGGTCAAGGGAAAAGCATACACTTTTACTGGATGCGGGTGACATTTGGCAGGGTACGCCCTACTTTAACACCTACAAAGGACGACTCGAGTTTGACCTAATGAGCAAAATGAAATACGATGCGGCCACTTTGGGAAACCACGACTTCGACCTCGGGCTAGAGGGACTTCAGAATCAATGGAAGCGTGCCCACTTCCCCTTCATCTGTACCAATTATGACTTTTCAGATACGCCCCTGGCTGGGATGACAAAAAAATACCATATTGTGGAAAAAGGCGGGATTCGGTTTGGTCTTCTCGGACTAGGGATCCAACTTGAAGGGCTGGTCCCTCCAGATTTATACGGCGATGTAAAATATCTCGATCCGGTAATAGCGGCTAATTCTATGGCAAAAAAGCTGAAACGCGAAATGGACTGTGACTGGATTATTGCTTTAAGTCATCTCGGGTACCATTATGCATCCGACAAAATTTCAGACCGCAGACTGGCTCAACAGTCCGAAAATATAGATTTGATCATTGGAGGTCACACGCACACTTTTTTAGAAAAAATCCAAACCGTACTGAATAAAAATGGGAAAAAAGTTGCGATAAACCAGGTAGGCTTCGGAGGAGCCATGATAGGACATATTGACCTGTGGTTTGATAGAGATCGAAAAAAAACCTACCCTGACTGCCAAAATTGCTGGGTGTAAATCAGCAATTTATACATTGAAAACATTAAATTTGATTTTAGTTGATTATTTTCCACTATGCCAGACATCCCCAGTCATAAGGAATTGATCAGTCCCAAGGTGGTGTTGTCAGATTGAAGCGGTTAACAAAGCCTTGGCAATTCATGAAAAATTGTGAAATTTGCAGGCCCGGCGATCGGGTTTTAAGCAGGCGTTTGCCCGCGACTCAAAACATTACCTCAGGGTTTGAAAGGAATGAACCAAAAACATCAACAAGTTTGGAGCAATTGCTTGGCGATTATTGAAAAAAACGTCAACCCCCAAAGCTATAAGACCTGGTTTAAGCCCATCAAACCTGTGAAACTCGATGGTACTGCACTTACGATCCAAGTTCCCAACAAGTTTTTTTATGAGTTTTTGGAAGAAAGATATGTTCCTGTCCTTAAAAAAGCCATTCGGGATGAGCTGGGCCCAAAAGGACGTCTGGAGTACCAGATTTTTGCCGGTGAAAAACGGACAAGGGCCGCTGTAGGAAATACATCTGGCAACGGACGCTCACCCATGAATAATCCTTCAAGTGAAATTACGAACCCCTTTGTCATTCCCGGCATTAAAAAGCCACCTCTGGATCCACAACTTAATGAAAAATATACTTTTGAATATTTCATTGAAGGAGATTGCAACTCACTTGCTCGCAATGCCGGTATAGCCATAGCAGATAAACCGGGAGGCACCGCCTTTAATCCCCTTTACGTGTATGGTGATGTAGCGCTGGGTAAGACACATTTAGCTCAAGCCATTGGCAATAAAGCTCTGGAAGTCAACCCTGATATCCGCGTCTTATACGTATCAACAGGTAAGTTCACCAACCAAATCATTCAGGCGATAAAAAAAGACTCCGTTAATGATTTTATGAATTTCTACTTCTCTATTGATCTGTTGATTGTAGACGATATTCACTTTTTGGCCGGCCGAAAAAAAACACAGGAAATCTTTTTCAATATTTTCAACCAGTTACAACAAAGCGGGCGCCAAATCGTCTTGACCTCCGACCGCCCACCTAAGGAGCTAAAGGATTTAGAAGAACGACTCATTTCTCGATTCAAATGGGGACTAACCGCGGATTTGACGCCTCCGGATTTTGAGACCCGCATGGCTATTTTACAAGCCAAACTCGACAGGGATGGGCTGGAGCTTTCAGAGGGCGTTCTGGAGTTTTTATGCTACAATATCAAATCCAATATTCGAGAGTTGGAAGGCGCCCTGATCATGCTAAATGCTCAAGCCTCTTTAAATAAACGAAAAGTAGATCTCCAACTAGCGAAAGAAGTCGTTCAAAAAATGATTCGAGAGGTCAACCACGAAATCACTGTTGAAAATATTCAGGCCATCGTAGCAGAAGAATACGACATCAAAGTTCAGGAGCTAGTAAGTAAAACTCGAAAACAGCCGATCGCTACAGCTCGGCAAGTAGCCATGTACATTTCGAAACTCCTAACTAAAAATACAATGAAGTCCATCGGACAGAATTTTGGAAACCGAGATCACACAACCGTAATTTATTCTTGCAAAGCTATTCGCAATATGATGGACATTGATGAAGGGTTTCGGAAGGACATGCAAGAACTAGAGAAAAAAGTTCGCATGAGTTTACACGGATAATTTTGGAATAGTTCAGATTCCGTTTATCTTTGTGAGCCGTTAGAAATGAGCGGCACTTTACCACACGAGGTAGAGTTGTTTTGACAAACTGTGAGAGGGTATTTTGCTTAGCAAAAACCTTCGAAAACATACCATTGGTGAGGTGGGTGAGTGGCTTAAACCACCGGTTTGCTAAACCGGCGTACGCGGAAACGTGTACCGGGGGTTCGAATCCCCCTCTCACCGCCAGTATTTCGGGGCGTGGCGCAGTCCGGTTAGCGCACCTGCTTTGGGAGCAGGGGGTCGCAGGTTCGAATCCTGCCGCCCCGACTTTACCCCTTCTTTCTGCGGAGAGAAGGGGTTTTCTTTTT